>NZ_JAUBQS010000003.1:0-198426 GCF_036701355.1 Microcoleus sp. Pol12B3 | reverse complement strand
GTGCCACCGCTGCGAGTAACGTTAATCGTCGCCACGCCGCCTTCAGCCACCGTGTAATTTGGTTGGGCGAACTGGAAAAGACTTGGAGACGTCGGAGTCGGAGTGGGCGCCACAGTTGTTGACACCACATCATTAATCGTCAAAATTGACGGATTACTGACATTGCCACCGAAGAGCACCAAATTCACCGTTTCCGCCGATTCCGAAATCGCATCAGTCAAAGTCGGCACGGTGAAACTAGCGGTAGTTTGCCCCGCAGCAAAATTCAACACCCCCGTCACCGAAGTGTAATCTGCAGCAGTGCCTGAACTTGCCGAACCGTCAAGAGTCTGGTAGTTAATCGATGCAGCCGCCGTGCCACCGCTGCGAGTAACGTTAATCGTCGCCACGCCGCCTTCAGCCACCGTGTAATTTGGTTGGGCGAACTGGAAGAGACTTGGAGATGTCGGCGTCGGCGTCGGCGTCGGCGTCGGCGTCGGTGTCACATCAATGCCTTGATATTGAATACTCCGCACTAGGTAGTCGGAACTATCGTTTTTGAAGGAGGTAGCGGCGTAGGCAGCGGTGGGGTTCGCGTAGGCTGTGGCGGAGAACCGCAGTTCGTCAAAAGTAAGGCCGGTGAGAGAGTCTCCTACTATTTGCAATGTGAAATTGCCATCGGTACGATCGCCAATGAAAGTCACTCCATCTGAAGACACACCGAGCGGTTTTGGAGTGGCAGGAGCGCTGAGGCGAGTGATCGTAAAATTGCTGGCCGATACCCGCGCCCCATCCTTAAAGAGTTGCAGCGAACCAACTTCATCGCCTTGATCGTCGGCTGTAGTAGAACTTGATTTGGGAAATAATCCACTGAGGTCGATCGTGGCGCTAGTGATATCTTTATTATCTGCCCATTTCACCTTCAGCACCTGAGATAGATTGGTGTTGGGGTCAAAGTTGATTTCCGCCCGACTTTTAGTGGCGTCGGTAAACCAACCACTATAAGAGCCGTAGACACCAATACCACCGGGACTGCCGTAGCTCAACCCGCTTTTAGAGTCGTTCGTTGCTAACGTGAGGTTGCTGATGGGAGCAGGGTTAGTGTAGTTCGTTTCAAAGCCATCAAAAGCTATCCCAGACAGTTGGATGCCTTGATTCTGGGCGGCATTCGGCCATTGTGCAATTAGCTCACTGACACTGCTGTAATTAGTGCTTGTACCCAAAGAACCAGTGAATGAAGTAGCCATAGCTTCTCCTTTGATGATGAGTAATTAAGAATTAGAAGTGACAGAAAACCAGAGGTTGGGCTTTCTTGTAGCGATCGGTCACTGCAAGAAAAATTTCCTCATACGTGCAGGGAAATCAAGTAAAAATGCTTGCCCAATCAGCATCTGAAGGTATTATTGCCCCTGATAAAATGTTGAGTGTAAATAATTACACCTACTTACACCTATCTACATAGGAATGTTTAACTTTCATCATCAGTAGGTTTGATCCGGAAAAAGTGCGATCTTTTTTTCAGCCCTATAAAAAGTGGGTTTTCCACATCTGTAGAGGAGAGCTGAAATCCCACATTCCGGGCCCCAAGAGGCAGCGTTCACTGGTTTAGCGGACAAAAGTGAATCAGCAGAGACACTTATGAGTAAAAATACTCATAATTTTATATGTCTAGGCATAACAAAGTTGGGGATTCCTGAAAATTGAGGTTCGGGCCTAAGTTAAATCTGATTGCCTTAAAAATGCGATCGCTAAAAAACCAAGTTTATTGGTGATCCTTCATGTGATTGACGATCGCTAAAAGATGTCAAATCGGTTCTAGACTACTGCCAGAGTGACAAAATAGGGTTAATCGTACTAAAGCAGGAATTATGCACTTATCCCCCTCTGATTTGTCAGCGGCAACTCTACAATAAACTCAGTTCCTTCGCCAACCTGACTGACGCAACCGATCTTGCCGCCGTGAGCTTGAACAATTACCTGATAGCAGACTGAAAGTCCTAAACCAGTACCTTTACCCACAGGTTTAGTAGTAAAAAATGGATCAAAAATCTTGTCTTGAATTTCCGCAGGGATGCCAGTGCCCGTGTCGCGGACAGAGATTTTTACCCAGTCCGGATCGCTTTGCCAACTGCGGATGGTTAATTCCCCCGGTTTGCTCGTTGACTGGAGCGCATCTAAAGCATTGTCAATCAAATTATAAAATACTTGGTTGATTTGACTGGCATGACATTGGACGGGCGGCAAACTGCCGTATTGCTTGTCTATTTTGATATTGGTTTTTAGCTTATTTTGCAGCATCAAGAAACTGCTTTCTAAACCTTCATTCAAATCTACTGGTTTTAATTCAGCGTGGTCTAAACGAGAAAAATTTCGCAGGGTCATCACGATCGAGCGAATCCTCCCGCTTCCTTCCCGCATTGAATTAAGCAGTTTACCAAAGTCTTCTCGAATGTAATCGAGTTCTAGTTCTTCATTGATTCTGACAATTGCCTCCGCTGCTTCGGGGCAGGCATTACCTACCTGTTCTAGAGCTTCGTTCAACGCTTTAAAATATTCTTGAGCGTGAAACAAGTTAGCGTGGATGAAATTGTTGGCGTTGTTAATTTCGTGAGCAATTCCCGCTACCATTTGCCCCAAACCTGACATTTTTTCGCTTTGAATCAATTGCTGCTGCGCCGATCGCAATTCTTGGAATGCTGCTTGCAATTGCTGGGTTTGAGCTTGAGATTTGACCGCAGCTTCTCGGACTTTGCTGTAAAGTTCTGCTTGCTGAATGGCGATCGCCATTTGGTTGGCTATCTGGGATAGCAACTCCATTTCTTGCCACTGCCAATTGCGGGTATCCCGGCACTCGTGAGCAATCAGCAAACCCCACAGCCTACCGGGAAATTTAGGATTATAGCTTCCGGCTGTTTCGGGCGAACTTTCTTCAGTTCTCGATGTAACAATTGGCACGATCAGATTAGCTTTTACCTGCAAGCTATCTAAGAAATCAACGTGACAAGGCTCTAAACCAGCATTAAAAATATCATTAATGGCTTTGACTCGCCCTTGCTGGTAAAGATCGGCGTAATCTCCGCGGAAACACTTATCCGCCCCCATATCCCCTAAAATTGAAGGCCAAGGGATGACCATATCTTCAACAACAACTTTTCCTTGCCAGTTGTCTTGAAACTGATAAATGATTACTCGATCGCACTGCAACATTTGGCGGACTTCTCTCACCGCTGTTTGTAGGATCGTTTCCAGATCTAGGGTACTGCGAATTTGGTTGCCGATCAGCCGCAGCAGGGATTCTCGTTCGGCTTGGCGCCTGGTTTTGCTATAGAGTTTGGCTTGATTGATCGCGATCGCCAATTGCGATCCTACCCCTTCTAAAAGCTGCCTTTCCCAATCAGTCCATTCCCGTTCGCGATCGCACTGATGCAAGCCAATTATGCCATTCACTTGACCTTGATAGCGAGTAGCTACTGCCAGCATTGACTTAATCTCCAAAGCTTCGGCAATTTTTCGGGTTTGTGGATTCAATCCCGGAAAATCGAGAAACTTCGTCACTGCTAGCGAATCTTGCTGAGACACGACGGCAGCCAAATGCGGGTTGTCAGTCATCGGTACTTTCATACCAAGTTGAATCGGATAGTCCCCCGCGTTGTACTCTCCGCGCGTGACTAAAGTTTTTTCTGTATTTGATTCTTTGACTAAAATGCTCACGCGACTGCATTCTAAGGCTTGCCCCAACAATCGGCAGGCTGATGTCAAAATTTCTTCTATGTCAAGTGTACTGCGAATTTCGTTATTAATTTGGTTCAGCAAGTTTGATAACTGAACTTGCTGCTGCATCTGCACGATTAGGGCTTTTTGTTGGTCTACTTCCGGCAGCGAAAGACTTTCTTCCTGCCTCCAGTTTTCAGATTCAGGCAACCGCGAAGTTACTCTCTGCCAGGGGTTTTCGTGTTCTTGTATTTTTAAAGACATATTTACTCAGGAGTTGTACAGTATTTTGATTGAGTCGGTTTTTTAAACCTATGCTTACCCCGCCAACAGCCCCATCGCAGCTACCAGGACTTTTGGAATATCTTAAGACATTATAAAGGATGCAGCCTGAGCAAAGCAATTATTTGCTTTACAAATATTTATATTTAGCAAGTATGCCCTCTGTCGCCCACAATACTAATTGGCGCGTGGCATGGAACTTGGTCAAATGTCAAATAGAGTTAACCGCCCGCTTAACCGAATAAACTTAATATAAAATCTATCTTTAGTTTAATGTTTGGGCGCGCTCTATCTACATGGAAAACTCAATTCCCGACAATTTTAGTTCGCCACCAAGAACCGACAACCTTATATCTGGATTAATAGGTAAAGACCAGATTAAAATAGCTTTGGCGATCGGCAATTCCCGGCTGCACTGGGGATTATTTGTGGGCAAAACCCTGGAGAAAACATGGGATACAGAGCATCTCAATGCTGATGCTGTTTCCCCGCTCTCCGAGGAGGAAAAGGCAGAATATTTGGTGCAAATAGTAATGAGGTCGATCGAGGAAGTATCTTCTCACAATCTCCTTTGTCTTCCTACTACTCCCGCTTTTTCTAGTCCTCACACACTTTCTTTAGTACCGCTGCCTCTAATTTTGGCCTCAGTAGTTACCCCCCAAACAGCAATTTGGCAGAGTTATCCTAATGTCCGAATTATTACTTTAGACCAGTTGCCGATCGGAGGACTCTATCCTACCCTGGGAATTGACAGAGCTTTGGCTGTACTGGGCGCTGGGAACCAATTGGGTTGGCCAGTTTTACTTATAGATGCTGGTACAGCTTTAACATTTACTGGGGCTGATGTCAATAGGTATTTAGTTGGGGGCGCAATCTTACCAGGTTTGGGTTTGCAGTTATTGTCGCTCGGTAAAAAAACTTCTGCATTACCTTTGATCAGTTTACCACAAAATCTGCCGCACCGCTGGGCGAAAGACACTGCTGGGGCAATTCAAAGCGGAGTTGTGTATGCGACGGTGGCAGGAGTTAGGGATTTTATTGAAGATTGGCGGTGTTTGTTTCCTGATAGCAAATTTGCGGTCACGGGGGGCGATCGCACTATGCTTTTAAAATACCTCACCGCAGCCTTTGCTGATACAGCCGCAGGCTTAATTGACGCACCCGATGCTATTTTTTGGGGAATTAGCTTGTTAATTGTTGACTGTTAACTGTTGACTGTTGAGTGTTACCAATTCCCAATTACAAATTACCAATTCCCAATTCACTTAGCAAATTCCCGAATATACTTAGCAAGAACATCCGGGACTTCCTGCGGCAAATTGCTTTCCCCCGGACTGACCAATTGCAGTTCGGCATTAGGAGCCAGAGCAGTATAGGATTGACAGAGAGAGGAAACTGCGGGAGTATCTTCAGAACCGTGTAACACCAAAACAGGCGCTTTCAGCAAAGGCAAATTCTCATCAACTAACTCCGCTGTAATTTCAGTCCGCCGCCGCTGAAACAGCAACTGCACGGCAACTGGGGACTGCATCAACTGCTGCCTGAACTTTAGCAGTCCGTCAATCTTTTTTTTGCTACCCAGCAACTTAGCAATTGGATAGATCGATCGCAGCAACCAAAAAGCGAGGGGTGGTTGGCCGATCAGCCAGCTAGCCGTCTGCCACCGCCCTCGCCGATTGCCAACCTTGACACCTTCTGGGGCCAACAAGACCAAACCCTGAACTCGATCGGGATATTTGATAGCGTAGCTGGTGGCCACCCAACCACCCAGAGAATGAGCGATTAAATAAACCTCTCGCAGCTTCAAAGTATCGAGGTATTGGGCGAGACATTCTACTTCCAGGTCGATCGAATAATGAAGATTCGGGCGTTCCGAGTCGCCAAACCCCAGCAAATCCGGTGCGAAGCATTGGTAGTAGGGACTCAAATGTTCGATCGTCCTCAGCCACTGACTGCTGTCCTGCCAAGAACCGTGCAAAAATACTAAATTCGGGCCTTGACCGACTTCGTGCCAGAAAATTTGCCCTACAGAGAGTTTGACCCGAGAATTGCGTAGCGGTGAGTACATCCGGTTAAATATTTAGTAATAAAAAGATGATTAATTTAATGTTCAGAGATTGTGAATAAAAGTAGGAAAACAGTGAAAATTAATTCCCCAGTTATAACAGAAAACTTTTGAGGGCGAGGTAATTTCCGACTTTTCTCAAAGTAGGATGCCCCGCCGATTTACGCCAAAGTTGTCAGGCCTTGAAAATAGTCCTGTAAGTGCTGGTCGTTATCGTGGCTGAGGGCACCCTCCGGCAGCGATGCGGGCAAAAAAGCCTCAACCTCACTGACCTCAAGCGTATCCTGAACTTGCATATTGCCCTGCACCTCTGCAGCCACCACGATACAAATCGAGTGCAGGCGAGGGTCTCGATCGGCAGCCGAATAAACACCCACCAAGCGGCGGATTTTGACTAAATCGAGTCCTGTTTCCTCCGCTAATTCCCGGCGCACTGTCGTCGGAATATCCTCTCCCCAATCCACCATACCTCCCGGCAGTGCCCAGCGACCGTTGTCGCGGCGGCGAATTAACACAATTCGTCCGTCAGGCAATACGGGAATCACCGCAGTACCAGTGACGGGATGTCGAAAAATCAGTCCCAGCACAGTTTGTACAATTTGCCACAATCGACGCATAAACTCAAAAGCTTGTTTAGGAGATAGTAATTTCAGGCCTCCTAGCTTGCAGCTCCGGAGTCTTAATTTTTAATTTTTCATTCACGCCAGAGCTCTGGCAAGTCTGCTAGGATCTCAGCCGCGTGAGTTTCTGGTTTGACTTTCCGATAAACCTTTTCAATCCTACCATCTGGGTCGATCGCGAAAGTTGATCGAGTAATTCCCATAAATTCTTTTCCCATAAATTTTTTGAGTCCGTAACAGCCGTAGGCGGTAGCAACTTCGGCGTTTAAGTCGCACAGCAAGGGAAAAGGCAGTTGATATTTAGCTGTAAACTTGGCGTGGGTCCCGGCCCCGTCTGTACTGACGCCGAGGACTGCTATATTGCGCGACTGGTAGTCTGAGTAAATGTCGCGAAAGCCGCAAGCTTCTTTGGTACAGCCAGGGGTATTGTCCCTAGGGTAAAAATAAAGTACAACTCGCCGCCCTCGAAAATCTGCAAGGCTGACGACATTGCCTTGCGCGTCGGGCAGGCTGAAGACAGGAGCTACGTCACCGGGATTGATAGTCATTTGTCGTATTTGTCAAGAGTTTATAGAAATCTTCTGGAAGATTGAAAACATTGCGTCCCGATCGCACCGAGATGCCCACCAGCGACTTGAATCCCGGTGTTCTTTTTTCTGGGTCTTGTACCGGGTGTGCTATGATCGTCATCGGTCTAAAATTGAGTATAACTAGCCAACGTAAAAACTTAACTGGATTAGTTGAGTGCGTAGTCTCACCTAACGGTGTTGCGGTTTAGGAAAGCTAAATTTGAAGAAAACCTAACTACATAAAGAGAACTGATCGAGTACGGTATGGCATACCGGAATTTACGCTTGGGGAGAAGACACCTATATTTTGGCTGGAGAAATCCTGTCGCAAGCAAGTGACTTCGCTGAACCAAGAATCTCAGTCACCAAGAGTGCACAGAGTGTCAACCTTAAGAATCCCCGTGCGTGAAAGCCCGGGGACTGTCAATGTTTATTAGTGAGGTCAGAATGGCTAAGCGCCGCAATCTCAAGAAAGAGAAGGCACAACGAAATCAAGCATACGCTCGCAAGTTTCGCAAGCGGAGAAATCAAGATATGTTCTCCAATAAGAGAAGACGATTTGACGGCGGTAACGGCGGTGGCATGGGCGCCATGAGCGGTGGCGGCAGAGACAAAGACATGGCTGCTGCTGAAGATTAATTGAGTCAGGCTATCTGCCGAACTTAGAACCAGAGTGGAAAACACGATCGTTCTAAGGAGAGATAGCCAGCCGGAATTTGTCGAATAATTCAACGATATTTAGGCGATCCGATCGCGCGCAGCGATAAGTGATTTTCTCACTTGTTCAAACCCGGTACCCCCGTAACTATTGCGAGCCGCCACCACTTGCTGAGGTGCGATCGCGCTGTAAATGTCTGTCTCAAAGGCTGGGTGCAAGTCTTTCCACTCCTCAAGTGTCAAATCTTTGAGGAGTTTGCCCCCCGACAGGCAAGTTTTGACGACTTTGCCGACAAGGTTGTAAGCTTCCCGGAAGGGAACGCCTTTGGCGGCCAAGTAGTCGGCTACGTCTGTAGCGTTAGAAAAGTCTTCCGTAACAGCAGCAGCGAGGCGTGAGCCATTAAACTCAATTCCTTCGCGCAACAAAATTGTCATTGCTTCCAAGCAACCCTGTACCGTTCTTACGGTATCAAACAAAGCCTCTTTATCTTCTTGCAAATCTTTGTTGTAGGCCAAAGGAAGTCCCTTCACTACTACCAACAAGGCTTGCAAGTTACCGAACACCCGCCCCGCTTTGCCCCGCACCAACTCCGGCACGTCGGGATTTTTTTTCTGCGGCATGATACTAGAACCAGTAGCGCAGCTATCTTTGAGCGTAATAAATCCAAATTCGTGAGAAGACCACAAAATCATTTCTTCTGACAAGCGGCTCAGGTGCACCATAATCAAGCTGGCTGCGGCGAGAAATTCGATCGCAAAATCTCGATCGCTCACTCCATCTAAGCTATTAGCATAAACCTTGTCAAACTGCAATAGTTCTGCTGTATAATGTCGGTCAATTGGGAAAGTCGTCCCCGCCAGCGCGCCACAACCCAAAGGCGAAACATTCACCCGCTTGCAGATATCGCCGAGACGTTCCCAATCACGATCGGTCATTTCAAAATAAGCTAACAGATAATGAGCCAAACTGATTGGCTGAGCGCGCTGCAAATGAGTGTAACCGGGAATTAAAGTTTCCACGTTACGATCGGCAAGATCGAGCAAAACCCCTTGAAATTCCCGCAATTGCTCGCGAATTTCTGCGATGCGATCGCGCAAATACAAGCGAGTATCGGTGCCGGCTTGATCGTTGCGCGATCGGGCCGTGTGCAGCTTTTTGCCCGCATCCCCCACGATCTCCGTCAGTCGCTTCTCTACAGCGAAGTGAACGTCTTCTGCATCAACTCCCGGAACAAAAAGTCCTTGGCGGTATTCGCGGCGGATCTGTTCCAAACCATTGACTAACTGTTCGCCTTCTGCTGCGGAAATAATCCCCGTTTTGGCCAGCATTTTAGCGTGAGCGACAGAACCCGTCAAGTCATACTCAATCAATTCAATATCGAAGCCAATACTAGCATTAAATCGGGCGATCGCCGGGTGCAGCGCCGATTCAAATCTTTGACTCCAAGTTTTTTGTTGTGTTGTCATTGCTCAAGCTAAAACTAGATTGTATCTCTCTTGCAGAAGTCTATAAAACCGGTTTGTAGCAAAGACTTTAGTCTTTCCTCCGGTTTGTAGTCAGCACTTTATTCCTCTATTCCCAATTCGGCAATAAAAAACTCAAGTCCTGACTGACAACTTTTTATACATCTTTTGATCGGAAAAAACTGAAGTCTGGACTACAAAATTGTGAAACTTTTTCTGCATCATAAAGAAGTGAAGTTTGGGCTACAAACCTTTTAAATTCGTTGCCGATACCTTCTTCGACAAGAACTCTAACGAAAAATCCCTTTAAAGAACCAGCCCACAAAAATACCTATAAAAAAAGCTCCTATTTGACCAGTCGAAACAAAATTGTTCCAAGCTTTCTGGAAATTTGTAAAAATTTCGTAACTTTGACCCAAAATCACCGTCGAACTCAAATGAGATTTTAAAACTAACACGTGAGCGACATCATTCCAATTAATCGAATTGGTTAATCCAGCAGTAATTTCCGGTATTAAATTAACTATCATGGTGATTTTCTCCTGCTAAAGGTGTTACCCTAAGTACAACCAGTGTCATGTCATCTTCGTTACGATTGCCGATACCGATAAACTGGTGTACGCGATCGAACAAATAATCCAAAATTTCTTCAGACTGCTGATAATTTTGACAGGCCCACCCAAAAGCCGAGGTCAAGTTATCCTCATCAAACCGATCGCCCCTTTGATTAGCAGCATCGGTAAATCCGTCTGTGTAATAAATAATAGTATCTCCTGGCTGCAATTGCACTTGGGCTTCTTGGTAATGCGAATCAGCATCCAGGCCAATTAACATTCCCTCCAAAGTATCGAGCTGAACAATCGAATTAGTTGCAGCTTGCCACAGCAAAGGCGGGTGGTGAGCAGCATTGCTGTAAGACAAAACGCGAGTTTTCGGGTCGTACTCCGAATAAAACAGAGTCACAAAACGGTGGGAATTTTCCAAATCCGCGTGCATAACCCGGTTTAAATGTTGCAAAATTCTCGACGGCGAGTGGCGGTTCAAAACCTCCGCCCGCAGCATACCCCGTGTCATCGTCATCAACAGGCCCGCCGGTACTCCTTTGCCCATCACGTCGCCGATCACAATGCTCCAGCGGCCCTTGTCGATTTTGGACTTGAGATTTTTAATCAGGGATGGGGGGTTTTCCCCCTCATTCTCCTTGCCGATCGGGTCATAGTCAGCGGGGATAAAATCATAATAATCTCCGCCGACTCTGCTAGCAGTTTGGCAGCGGGCAGCCACGTCAAGACCGGGAATTTTCGGACAACTGCGGGGTTGCAGCCGCAATTGAATTTCTGCCCCGATTTCTAACTCTCTGTCTAAGCGGTCTTTTTCCGCCAACTTAACAGTAAGTTCGTCTTTGCAAATGGCCACGGCTGTTTGATCCGCCACCAACCGAACTAATTTCTGTCTGCTGGGAGTCCAGAGATATTGCGGATCGCTGCTAAAAACATAAAGCCGTCCGCGTTCCAAATTGTTGACTAAAATTGGTGCCCCAAACAAATGAACATCTGGACCCAAATAACGACCGACTTGCAGGTCTAGACTAGAAGTTTGCCCAGAGGTTTCCGAAAACGATGAAGCAGTAGCGCCCGCACCTGCTGTAGCTTGCCTGGTGGCTATTTCCAGCGCTTTTCGCATATCTTGGCACTGCCGTCCTTCCTGACAATGCAACTGCTGGAACCTAACTTGACCGTTGGGTTTGAACAGCACTAAAGCTCCCCCGTCGGCGTCGGTAACGCGAGTCGCCACCAAAGGCACCAACTCCAAAAATTGGTTGAGATTGTTAAAACTTCGCAGGGCAAATCCCAGCGAACCCAACATATCTTGAACGTTGTGCTGATATCGGTGCAAGCGCGCCACCAGTTCTTTGAGGGCAAATACTGGCGTCGCGTCGGTGGAATTGCGACCCGGTGGGCGGTCAGCAGGTTGAGGTGAGGGGCGAGGCAAAGGCACAGCAGTCATTTTTAATTTGTGATTGTCGATGTTAGAAGCAGGAATGATTGAGGACTTACGGGCCACTTGAACAGAAACCCGTTTTTTTCTCGAGCAAGTAGTTTGGTTTGAGCGAGTAAGTTGGGCACTAGGACATTTGTATCAACTTAAATCTAAAATTCTTAAGAAATCTCGTTTATAGCTGAGTCTAGATACCCCCTCAATCCACGCTCCTTGCTCTACTTGGGTGGGCCCAAGACCGCAGCGGATCCCCTTAAGAAGAAGGGGGACTTTGAGCATCTCCTGTCCCACCCGACTATCAAGGGGGCGCCAGGGGGATCGGGAAGAATGTACTCAGACAGCCGACTGATACTAAATTTGAGCTTAATTTGATACGCTTGCTTTGCCTCGCGGTTTGATCCCAACCAAGTAATAACAGAACGAAGGTATTGTTTCTAGATATTTATTTTTCACTCGATCGCTCGTGGCGATCGGCGCAAGTCCTGCGATGCTAGTTTGAGGTTAATAATTTGAGATTTTGAAGATCTGTGTCCGCCTCCCAAAGATGGGGGCGGCTGGCAAATGCCTCATCCATCTAAAATCTAAAATCTAAAATCGAGTAGGGCTTCCACAAATTCGTAACTAGAAAACGGACGCAAGTCTTCGATGCTTTCCCCGACTCCAATAAAGCGGATTGGCAGACCAAGCTGCTGCACTACTGCTAGGGCAACACCACCTTTAGCAGAACCGTCGAGTTTTGTCAATACTACTCCGCTT
Source organism: Microcoleus sp. Pol12B3 (assembly GCF_036701355.1). NCBI lineage: Bacteria > Bacillati > Cyanobacteriota > Cyanophyceae > Oscillatoriales > Microcoleaceae > Microcoleus > Microcoleus sp. Pol12B3. The sequence continues at coordinate 186,325 of NZ_JAUBQS010000003.1, read as the reverse complement.
AATTTTGCCGATTCTGCGAACACTTCTGCCTGTCGCAAACCATTTTGACCCAGTGTGGCATCCAAGACCAGTAGAGATTCTACGGTAGCGCCTGGGGCTTTCTTATCTACAATGCGACGGATTTTACTTAATTCGTCCATCAGATTTTTTTTGTTTTGCAGGCGGCCTGCGGTGTCTACGATCAGCAGTTCTGTGCCTCGGGCGCTGGCAGCGGCGATCGCATCAAACACGACAGCAGCCGGATCGGTATTTTTCCCGGGGTTGGCAATAATTTCGACCCCACTGCGGGAACCCCAAACTTTCACCTGTTCGACGGCGGCGGCGCGGAAAGTGTCGGCGGCGGCAATTAGGGTTTTGTAGCCGGATTTTTGGGCAATGTGGGCAAGTTTGCCGATCGTCGTAGTTTTGCCCGCACCGTTGACTCCTACGATTAACCAGATGTTGAAGGTGTCTTTTTCCGGGGCAAATGTCAGGCTGTAGGCGGGATTGCCGGCGGCGGTTTCGGCACAGGGAGCGTCCAGAATGTCGCGCAGGATGGTTTTCAGATAGGCTAGAGCCTGTTCGGGCGGCAGCACTTCTTGTCTGAGTCTTTCTTGGAGGCGACTGATAATGATGTCGGTGGCTGCGACTCCGACATCGGCTTGCAGGAGCAAAGTCTCAATTTCCGCTACCGCGTCTTGATTTAGTGGCCCTTGACCGACGATCGCCTTTAGTCGATTAATTAAGCTGCGACGAGTTCTTTCTAAGCCTTGCCGCAGTTTTTGCAGCCAAGTGATTTCTTCGACGGACACTTGGTCTGGCCGCCGGCCTTGACTGGCTAAGATTTCTGATGACCACAGGAAGCCTTCGTCAAAGGCGAAACCGGGAATTTCTTCGATAATTGCCGCTCTCTCGGCGGCGGCTGCAATTACCTCTGGTTCTTCAAGGGCGGTTTCTTTGAGGCGTTCGATGCGCTCCATGCGATCGGCCTGAGCTCTGGCCCAAAACGGCAGGGCTTCGGCTGCTTCGCCCTCGGATGCCAGTGATTCGGTTTCTACAACCTCTGTTGCAGGTTCGGCAATTTCTATATTTTCTGCTGTAACTTCTAATTGTTGAGCAATAAGTGCAATGTCGATCGCCCCCGCTGTTGGTTGCAGAGTTTCTGCAATTTCTGCTGGCTTGGCTGCATCAAGTTCTGAAAGTTCGGTTGCTTCAACTGTTGCTGGTGCTGCAACTTCTGGAACTTCTGGAACAGTTGGTGCTGTGGGTGCTGGTTCAAGTTCGATCGGCTCGGTTGCTTCAATAGTCGCAGGTTCTGCAACTTCTGCAACTGCTGCGCTTTCTGCTTCGGCTGCTGGAACATCAGGCGCTGCAATCTCAGAAACTTCTGTTTCGGGTTTTTGCTGTTTTTGAATATTTTTGTAAGCAGCTTTTGCCCAATTGAGATAATCTTCGGCTACAGCAGGAGAGCCTTGCTCTGTTGCATCTGTTTGAGGCTCAACCGATGGGGATTTTGCCGACTCATCTTGCTGCTGTTGGGGGTTTGCCTCTGTTTCTGAAGATTTGCTTTCGCTGTACTGGCGACGAAACCAATTAAATACCATAGGAAATTGGGAATATAGTTATTAGTCCTTAGTTTAGAGCGGATTGCGAATTGCGGATTGTGGATTGCTAATGACTCTGGGTAAGGTTCGTGCCTCGGCGTGCACCCTCCGGGTAAGGTACTCACCAAGCACCCGGAGGACTGAGGACTAAGGACTAGGGACTAACAACTTCTGCATTGATTTTATCGACTACTCGGCGGAGGACTCCGTTGATGAAGCGATGTCCTTCGTCGCCGCTGTAGCGTTTTGCGAGTTGGACGGCTTCGTTGACGCTGACTTGTTCGGGTAAGCCGAGATATAGCATTTCGGCGATCGCGATTCTCATGATATCTCGATCGATCCGGGGCAACCGTTCTATTTGCCAGTCTACAAGGGCTTCCGAGAGCAATTCATCAATTTGAACACGGTTGGCGCTGACTTTCGTCAGGATTTGCAAAGCGTAGGTGCGGACATCTTGCTGGTTGGCTAGCTGGATCAGTTCTGGAAACTCCATTGCTGAACCGAGACGGTTGATGGCGGTTTGGGTGAGTTCGACTGCTTCCCGCACCATTGCTCTAGCACTTTGTATATCGGCTGCGCGGATTTCGCTGGCCAGCAGTTTGTCGCTACTCCGCTGCACTTCGGATGCGGCTGCTTCTAGGGATTCTTGAACTTCTGCTGTCAGGGTGCGGATGGCGGCGAGGAGAACATCTTGCAGTTTCTTGGCTTCTAAGAGTTCTGGATTCGCCGGCAGTTGGCTGATGCCGAGGAGTGCGAGTTCGCGTGCTGTTTCGCGGGCTTTTTTCATAGTTTTTAGATAGGAATTGGGACTTTAGGAATTTGGGAATTTTTGAGATTGCTAGGCGCTGGTTGAGAGCATAGACTTGGACTTTAGCAGAAAAACTCGCAAAAAACCCGCCCTGAGCCACTATTGTTTCTGGGTAGGTTTTGGACAAATATTATCTGTTATTGGGAAAGTAAAGTTTAGAGTTTCAAACCCGCTAACAATGGGGAGCATCTGAGTTTTGCTTTTACAGGAGAGCAAACGGGACGCCCACTATATGTATATATGTAGCGGGCGTCCCGTTTGCTCTCCTAAAAAACGCTTTTTACTCTCATTAATATGCTCTCTAAAGCTGACCTACAGATTAATGTCTTGGTTCACTCTTCTTCAACTGGGACAGGCTGGTATCTTGATTCGGATACCAAGGGTTCGAGTGTTTTGCCCTTGATTTTTTCAGGGGTTACTGCAATTGAGTTGTTGGGGTTGACGATGCCGCCAGAGATGATGACTTTAAAGGCATCTTCGATCGACATTGACAAATTGACTAAATCTGCCTCGGGAACTATAGCGTACCATCCGGTGGTGGGGTTGGGAGTGGTGGGGATGAAAATACCGATCGGGGTTTCACCGGAAAGGTGAGGCGGGATATCGTTACTCTCGATCGTACCGGTCACAAATGCTAAAGTCCAGATTCCCCGCCGGGGATATTCCACTAACACCACGCGGCGAAATTTGTCGTTTGAGTTGAGGAGGGTTCCCAGCAGTTGTTTGAGGGTTTTGTAAACCGAACCGGCTAGGGGAATTGCTTGCAACAGCCGTTCGCCAAAGTCTAGCAGCCACTTGCCGAAAATGTTGCGGGCCATTAAACCGATGACTAAGATGCTCAGCAGGGGTACAGCCAGACCTACTAAAAGATTTAGCAGATTCACCAAAATTGGGTGGAGTCCGTCAAAAGGGTTGATCTGCTTGGGAATTTTGGTGAGAAAATTGATCACCCAACTGGCGACGGTAATTGTCAGCCAGATGGTGGTAGCTAAGGGTATCACTACCAATAGTCCTGCGATCAGGTCGTTTTTTAAGTCTTGTTTGATGCGTTGGAGCACGGCGGGTCAAATCTCCTCGTAACTGGTTGCCAATAACCTGAATAAAGCTGAGACTAAAGCAACTGCACGGGCTTTACTGGAAGTCACCATAGACGATCGTCTTCAATTTTGCTAAACCCTACCCTTTCTGAGGGGGAAGAGTTAGGGATCGCCGGTGCTGTACCTCTATTTTAAAGAATTATTGCAAGTTGGCGCTTGGTTTTAATATATGCGGGCTGTGCAGCAGCTCACCGTATTGTATATTTTAAGACACTTTGGGTCGGTTGAATCAATAAGCCGATCGGTCAGAGGCAGCCAGGGAGTGGAAGTGTAGGGAGTCCAGACAAAATTTTCTGGGATTTGTATAGGAATTTAATTGGTCGATCGAGCTTTCTCAGATTTTCGGCTGGGTGGCACTTCCTTGTACCGAATTCAGTGGAATTTCGGCAGGTTGAGTGCAGCGTCTCTGACAAAATCTATCTTTGGATAGATGCAGTACGACTATTTTTGAGTATAAGGGGATTTTTGATGGCGACAGAGATAAACAAAGCAACAGTTGCCAACCATGCAACAGTTGCATGGTTGGCAACTCCGGCAAAAAGTAAAGCAGACAGACCAGCAACTTTGACTTTTTTGACAGGATCGATCGATATTCAGGAAATAAGGGCAGAATTCAACCGAATTCGAGCTTGAGAGGAGCGGCAAAGCAATATAGAATTAACTTGGGCATCACTACAAAAAAATAATCTGCCAAACGAGGTAGCAGTAGTTAGTAGCAAGCGAGATAAATTACTACATAGCTAGTTTTTTATAGCCAGAAGCGCGAAACTATTTGTTTAACAGGGTAGAGCTAAACTGCTGCATAGAAGCAAGACTCCAGCGATGGCGATTTCTTGGAAGCCGACGAAAGTTAATGAAAAACAAGCGTACTAGCGGCTAAAGTCAGAGCGGGGATTTACCTCGCTGCAAGCAGCAATAGAATTGATTAGAAGCTAGGATTGAGATATGAATGCTCAACTCATGAAACCAATTGATTTTTACATTTTTTTATGTCATTAAAAACGCAAGACTTTTTTGGGCTTCACTGAACCAGCCGCAGCCCGATCAAATTTTGTGTCCGCTAATTAATATTTAAGTAAAAGGAATTTTTGTGAAAACGCTCAGTATCCTCTTAGTAGAAGACAGTCCCCTAGATGCCGAACTGATTGAGGCATATCTAATGGATGGCGGGCTCCAATTTTCTCTGGTGTGTGTGGAAACTCGAGAAGACTTTGCTACGGCGCTGGAAAAACAACGTTTTGACATTATTTTGGCAGATTATATGCTGCCTTGTTTTAACGGGATAGCTGCGCTGGAAATCGCCCACACTACTTGTCCGGGAGTGCCGTTTATTTTTGTTTCGGCTACTTTAGGCGAGGAAGTTGCGATCGAAACTTTGAAAAGCGGCGCTACTGATTATGTTCTCAAACGCCGTTTGATAAGGCTGGTGCCGTCGATTGAGCGGGCCCTGCGGGAAGTTCAAGAACGGAACGATCGCAAGCAAGCCGAAGCACAGCAGCAGGAAAGCGAGGCTCGATTTCGGATTATGGCAGATACCGCGCCGGTGATGATTTGGATGTCCGGCACTGACCAACTTGGCGATTACTTTAACAAAGTTTGGCTGGAGTTTACCGGTAGAACTTTGGAACAAGAAATGGGCACGGGTTGGATGGAAAACTTGCACCCAGATGACTTGCCAGAATGTCTGGATATTTACCAAAAAGCCTTCGACGCTGGCAGCGAGTACCGGATAGAATGCCGTTTGAGGCGTTATGACGGGGAATACCGCTGGGTTTTGGGTACAGGCGTACCTCGGTACAGGCCCGATCGCACTTTTGCAGGTTACATCGGTTCTTACATCGATATTAGCGATCGAAAACTGGCCGAACAAGAACGCGCTGCGGCTTTGTCCCGCGAACAAGCAGCGAGGTTGCAAGCAGAAGAAACTGCTAAAGCGCTGCAATTGGCAAACGATAAAGTTACAAACATTCTCGAAAGCATTACCGATGCTTTTATCGCTGTTGATTTAAATTGGAACTATACCTATGTGAACCACCAAGCTATTGAGCTGTTAGGCCGACCAAAAGCAGAACTGATTGGTCAAAAAATTTGGGATATATTTCCCGGTGCTGTTGATTTACAGTTTTACAAAATGGCTACCAAAGCATTAGCAGAAAAGGTAACAATCGAGTATGAAGAATTCGTACCGTTATGGAAGAAGTGGTTGAAGATGCGTTTTTATCCTTCCGATTCGGGTTTGTCGGGTTACATCCAAGATGTTACAGATCGCAAGCAAACAGAAGCTGCACTCCAAGCTAGCGAAGAAAAGCTGAGAATGTTAGCCGAAGCTAACTTGATAGGAATTATTTTCGGGGATGTTAACGGTGGCATCATCGAGGCCAACGATGAATTTTTGCGGATAATTGGTTACACGCGGGAACAGTTGCAGCGCGGCGAATTAAACTCGATTGACATCACACCGCCGGAGTACCAGTCTCTCGACAAGAAGGGGATGGCAGAGGCACAAGCAACGGGGGCTTGCACTCCCTACGAAAAGGAATTCTGGAGGAGAGACGGCAGCCGGATTCCGGTGTTGATCGGATATGTTTTGCTGGCCCAAAAGCGGCAAGAATCTGTGGCTTTTATTCTCGACTTGACGGTTGGCAAGCAGTTGGAAAGAGAACTGCACGATCGAGCCCAGGAATTGGCGCGCGCGAACCGGATTAAAGACGAGTTTCTAGGAACTTTGTCCCACGAATTGCGGACGCCGCTGAATGCGATGCTGGGATGGGCACAACTGTTGCGAAACCGCAAGTTTGACGAAAAAACGACTGTTCGGGCTCTGGAAACGATCGACCGCAATACACGATCGCTGGCAACTCTGATCGAGGATTTGTTGGACGTGTCGCAGATTATTACTGGCAAACTGTCGCTGAATTTGCGGTGGGTGGATGTAATTTCGACTGTTGAGGCTGCGATCGATACTCTGGCGCCCGCGATTGCCGCCAAAAATATTGAAATTGTGACGGATTTCGACCCAACTACCGGGCGGATTTTTGCCGATTCGGGCCGGTTGCAGCAGGTAGCCTGGAATTTGCTGTCGAATGCGATTAAGTTTACTCCCGATGGCGGACAGGTGAAGGTGGCCGTGCGAAAGATGCAGGGGACTTTGGCCCATGAGGAATCCGCTTGCTGTAAAAAATTGTCGCCCGCTACTGTGGAAATTGAGGTTAGCGACACGGGACAAGGGATTTCAGAAGAGTTTTTGCCGCACGTTTTCGAGCGGTTCAGCCAAGCGGACAGCTCTACAAGGCGATCGTACAACGGATTGGGTTTGGGTTTGGCCCTAGTGCGGCATTTTGTGGAAATGCACGGGGGGACGGTGCAAGCCGAATCGGCCGGGAAGGGAAAAGGGTCGAGGTTTTTAGTGAGATTGCCAATTCAAAACCTTCCTGGCGACGGCGGATTTTCTGTTGCCGGACTCGGGGAGTTGGCGATTCCTCTAAGCAAGGCGCGAGCCCCTGTAAAGGAGTCTTTCGTCAACAGCAATCTTTCAGGAGTGCGGGTATTGGTGGTCGATATCGACGCGGATTCCCTGGATTTTGCCTCTACCGTGCTCGAAGATTGCGGGGCCCAGGTGGAGACTGCTAGCTCTGGAAAGGCTGCGTTGGAGGCGATTGAAAGGCTGAATCCGGATGTGTTGGCGATCGATATCGGGATACAGGCCCTTGACGGAGAGGCTCTGCTGCAACAAGTGCGATCGCGGATGGTGGACAGGGAAATTCCGGCGTTGGCCTTCACGGCGGTTGGTAGGGTAGAGGAACGGATACGGGCACTGCAGCAAGGTTTTCAAATTTACGTGCCCAAGCCGATCGAGCCTGCTGAGTTGGTCGCGGTGGTGGCAAGTTTGGCGGCGCGATCGAAGATTTTAGAGGTTAGATTTTAGATTGAGTGGGTTTGCAAACTTTGAGGACGGAGGTCGTGACTACAAACCAATGTTCTTGCATTGGAGCGATCGGATAATAATTCTTAGGCCTAATGCCAACTGGTAGATTAAACAAAAATATGTAGTTGCGCTTGTACGCTATTTCCTAAGCTAAGAGGGCACAAGCGCAACTACACACTTAAAATTTAAGCTTTATTTGTGACAGTTTGCCTGAGTCCTAATCCTGCCAAAAAAATTTTCGGTATGAATTAGACTTAGAGCTAATTTGTCAAGACCCAAAAGTTATAAATTTAATTTAGGTCATCGTGTGTAGTTTTTGATACTGATAGCAGTTTCTAAAAGGAATGCAACTGTAGACAAGTTCCAAACCCCGATCGTCATCTGTAGTCCAACTTCTCAAATCTCAAATCTCATATCTCAAATCTCATATCTCAAATTGTAGAAGGTGCAAGGACGATCGCGTTTAACAGTCTCTCCTAAAATATCAAGTTCAGCAATTAGCTGCTTCATGAAGCATGACTCTTAGTGACGGTTACAATTAACCTAATTTGTCATACCCCAAAAGTTATAAATTTAATCTAAGTCAAAGTTTTTAGCTTTTGAGCAGAGGTGCAGTGACGATCGCCCCTAACACTATTTCCTCAAATCTCAAGTTCAGCAACGAGATGCTTCATTAGAAAAATATTCGGCCGGCGTAAATGCTTCTAAAACTCCTATACTGCCCGCCGTGCAAGGTTTTTTTGGTTTTGGGATATGGACTCGCCGCCAACTTTCCACTATCGACGGTTAGATACCAATTGCACCCGGCCGGCATCCATTTCATCCATTAATAACTCTAAAGCCTCATAATCAATATCCGAGATGTACCCCAAACGGGTGAGCTCGTAGTTGATTTCGTTTTCAATGTCAGGCGTCAACTGCTTAATGTAGAGGGCTTTTTCTACAAGTTGACGAATAGCATGAGTTGCTTGCATAGTAAGTCGGAGAACTCCGTACAGTTTAATTTTCATCTGAAGTGTCGAGCAAACAGGTGATCTAGATCAGAACTAATAAGTGATTTAAATTACATTGTTCAGTTTTATCTAACAGCTAGGGCAAAGTCGATCGTAATTTTTAGAGTTACCAAGACTCAAGCTGCTGGCATTAATAAAAAATAGTATAGTAGCTTACGTTTCCTGCCCAAATCTTACGCAAAATTTCATAAAAAAGAGGCAATAAATAAAGATTCAGTAAAACTACTGAAAAAACTGGTCGATTTCCCTCAGAGCAAGTTAGCCTCAGAGTAATCAAGTAGGTTTAGGCTTACACCTGTCCAGCACAGTAGTTGAAAATACGTAGCAACCATAGGTTTGACATATGCAGACACTTCTTGCCCATAAACCAATTACGGTGATTCGACCCCTAGACCACCTGAATGCAGCCACCTGCGGAGAATTCGGACGGCAACTAATGACAGCAATTGCAGCCCCTGGGGTGGTAGCGGTACTCGTAGATTTGGGCGCAGTAAAATTTATTGACAGTGCCGGTTTGATGGCATTGGTTTCGGGTCTCAAACAGTCGAAAAAAATGGGGCGCAGGTTTAGTCTTTGCTCAGTATCTCCCGGGATTAAGATGATTCTGGAACTCAGCCAACTCGATCGAGTGTTTGAAATATTTGAAAATGTCGATAGCTTTGAAGCCGAAAACTCCTGCGTAAACCAGCACTGGTAGAGGTGACTCCTAGGCGAAAACAAGCAACAAAACACAGCAAATTCGGTTAAATGCCGGAAAAGACAGGCTACTGTCGTTGGCGTGTTGGCAGATTTTAAGGTAGGCTGCTTAAGAGTCGCAAATATTTAGCGAGTCGAGCCGTGGCAGTAAAAGTCGAAGAATTACTTACAGCAGACATTAATCAGCCTGCTCGTTATCTGGGAAACGAATTGGGATCTACGCACAAGCCTTGGGACGAGGCGTTGGTGCGCTGGGTTCTCACTTACCCAGAAGTTTATGAAGTTGGTGCTTCCAATCTGGGACACATCATCCTTTACAACATTTTGAACGCAGGGCCGAGACAGTTGTGCGATCGAGCTTATTTGCCCGCACCAGACTTGGCAGCAAAATTGCGATCGACCAAAACTCCGCTGTTTGCCGTAGAATCGAGGCGATCGCTCACAGAATTTGATATTCTGGGCTTCAGCCTCAGCTACGAACTCGGAGCCACAAACATTCTGGAAATGCTGGATTTAGCCGGCATTCCCCTAACTTGGCAAGAAAGAGCGACAAATCCCCAAAACGCTGCTCAAATTCCGCTGATTTTTGCTGGCGGGCAAACGGCAACTTCTAACCCCGAACCCTACGCGGACTTTTTTGACTTCATCGCTTTGGGAGATGGAGAAGAGTTGCTGCCAGAAATTGGCTTGATTTTGGCAGAAGGCAAAACCAATAATTTGAGCCGAGAAGCATTGCTGCTGGATTTAGCGCAAATTCCAGGCGTCTACGTCCCGCAATTCTACGATATGGCGGCCGACGGTTCTGTTCATCCCAACCGCCCGCAAGTTCCAGAACGAATTCTGCGCCGCGTGGCAACTCCGATACCAGCTTATTCGATCGGGCTGGTTCCCTACGTCCAGACAGTACACGACAGGCTGACAGTAGAAATCCGCCGGGGATGCACCCGCGGCTGTCGCTTCTGTCAGCCGGGAATGCTGACTCGTCCCGCGCGCGATGTCGAACCGCAGCAAGTCGTAGAGGCGATCGAACAGGGGATGCAAGCCACCGGTCACAGCGAGTTTTCCCTGCTTTCCCTGAGTTGTTCCGACTATCTGGCACTCCCGGCAGTCGGGATGGAAATCAAAAATCGCCTGAAAGATAAAAATATTTCTCTGTCTTTACCCAGTCAGCGGGTAGACAGATTTGACGATAATATTGCCGACATTCTCGGCGGTACGCGACAAGGCGGTTTGACTTTTGCCCCGGAAGCGGGTACTCAGCGGATGCGCGACATCGTTAACAAAGGTTTGACAAACGAAGAATTGCTCCGGGGTGTCAAAACTGCGGTCGATCGCGGCTGGGATAAAATCAAGCTGTATTTTATGATCGGTTTGCCCGGAGAAACAGATTTTGATGTTCTGGGCATCGCCGAAACAGTCCGCTGGCTGCACCGGGAATGCAGGGTGGATGGCCGCCGGGGACTGAATTTTAACTTGACAATTTCTAATTTTACGCCTAAGCCTCACACTCCTTTTCAGTGGCACTCGGTTTCTACTGCTGAGTTTTCCCGCAAGCAAAAACTCCTGAAGGGAGAATTTCGAGGGATGCGGGGCGTCAAGGTGAACTACACTGATGTGCGAATTTCGGCAATGGAGGATTTTGTCGGACGGGGCGATCGACGTTTGGCTGCTGTAGTCCGCCGCGCTTGGGAACTTGGCGCGGGTATGGATGCGTGGTGGGAAAGCTTAGATCAGGCTTATAAAGCTTGGACTCAGGCGATCGATGAATCCGGTCTTACCTGGAAATACCGCCAAGTCGAAAGCGGCGAGTGGAATCTTTTTGAGAAGGAAGAAGGAAGTTCGGCAACGAGCACTGTACAAGATGTAACGGATGTCAGTCCGAGGTTCGTCGGAAGAAGGAAGTCGGAAGAAGGAAGAGAAATCAAGGAAGATTTTCCCAATTCTTCGGATCTCCCCCTCTCCCTCTCCCCCTCCCCCTCCCCCTCTCTCCCCCTCTCTCTCGATCGGGCCCTGCCTTGGGATCATTTAGATACGGGGATCGACAAAAACTGGCTGAAAATTGACTTGCAAAAGGCTTTAGAAGCAGCGACGGTTCCCGACTGTTCCTTTGAAGGGTGTTCGCGCTGCGGGGTGTGTGGCACCGATTTCGGACACAATGTGGTTGTGGATGCGCTCCCAATTCCTGAGTTTGCTGGGGAGTTCGTGCCGAATACGGAGCGGAAACAGCGTTTGCGGGTTTGGTTCGGGAAGGTGGGCGATATGGCTTTGGTTGGTCATTTGGATTTGATCCGATTGTTCGATCGAGTAGTCCGCAGAGCTGATTTGCCGATTTCGTTTACCGGCGGGTTTCACCCGAGCCCTCGGATTTCTCTGGCAAATGCTCTGCCTCTGGGTGTTACCAGCACTGGGGAAATTGCCGACTTTGAGCTCACTGAGTCGATCGATATTGAGAGTTTTCGGGAAAAGTTGGTGGCTAAGCTGCCGGAAAATATTCCGATTTACAAGGTTGAGTCGATCGATCTCAAGGCTCCTTCTGCTAACCAGTTGTTAGAAGCAGCGGAGTACGTGATTACTGTGGCTGTAGGCGGCTCCTTGACAGAAAATGGTGAATTAGACGGGGAAAATTCTGCTCCTGTCCCCGTGGCTCCTGATGCCAACTGGGAAGCTTGGGTCAAGACGATCGCCGAAACCGAGGCTTTTTGGCGGGTGCATACTACTAAGTCGGGAAAGACGCAGGATATCAATTTGCGCCAAAGGCTGCACAAACTAGAACTTGTACGGCACAAACCAGACAGCAGCACCTCTGCTAGGAGTGCTACATCCGAAGGTAGAGCCGTCTTGCGCTATACCGGCAGTTGTCGCAGCGACGGCAACGTGCTCAAGCCAGAACATATTGTTTTCATGCTCGAACAAGTCAGCCAGCAGGAAATTCAGCTTCTGCAGGTTGAGCGTAGTCAGCTAATCCTGGGTTATGGTTAAAATAGGGGAGCTGTGGTGGAATATTTCACCTTCGGCTCTCGATCGGGATGTGTCGTTTCACGCTATAATCGCTTGTTATGGAAGCCGCGGCGGCTCGAGCGCTTTAGTCGCTCGCCGCCCTCGTCAACCAGCAACGCGGGCTGGGTGCAAATTGCTTCTGTTCAAGACTTCAAGCCTTTTTGTTGTACATTCACGGGCTAAATCTAGCGCCAAACCTGCAGGAGCGGGGTCTGAACCAAATTTAGCGATTAATTTCGATCGATCGACTGGTTGTCGGTGGTCGGCTTATTCACAAATCTCACGGTTCAAACCGCAGAGCGGGTATTCAACAATAGATGTTTTTGACGGGTCAAAAAACGGAGATAAGCCCCCGACTTAAGTCGTGGAGAACCAAAAATTTTAGATGTGACACTTTAGTTCAATCTCCCAGGTTCATCTGTGGAGTAAATCTAAAATCTAAAATCTAAAATTTAAAATCTAAAATCGACTGACCCGTCAAAAAACGGAAATAAGCCAAGCCCCCGACTTAATTCGTGGAGAACCAAAAATTTTAGATTTTAGACTCTAGTTCAATCTCCCAGATTCATCTGTGGAGTAAATCTAAAATCTAAAATTTAAAATTTAAAATTGACTGAACCGTCAAAAAACGGAGATAAGCCCCCGACTTAATTCGTGGAAAACCAAAATTTTAGATTTTAGACTCTAGTTCAATCTCCCAGATTCATCTGTGGAGTAAATCTAAAATCTAAAATCTAAAATCTAAAATCGACTGACGAGGTTTTAGGGTTGGCAGGGGCGGAGGTTGCAGTCGAATGCCAAGCTGGGGTATGTTGAGTGCGATCGCGCAAGAATTCAACAAAAGTCTAAGCGCTTTCACTCCTACCTACTTTCGCTCAAAACCAGCCCTCAACCACCACGCAAGCGGAGTTATCAGTTCGGAGTGTTAAGTTGTGTGTTAAGAAATTGGTACGGTGTCAATGAATTTATTCGCTGAGTTCAAAGGAAGAGTTGTAAGTGTTGAATTTTGAGTATTGATATCGCAATTCTCAACTCAAATCTCAATCTGGCTAACTCGATAAAAACCTCCTTATTTCTATCTCTCAGATTTATCTGCTGAGCATAACTCATAACTCTGTACGGGCGGGTTTAACTACTTTATCTGTAACAGTTAACACTGAACAGTTAACAGTGAACGGTCAACAGTTAACTTTCCTTCCACCCTGCACCAACTCACAGCTAATAACTCTTCAAGCTACTACTAATTACAGTCTAAGTTCAGAGGCACTATGAGTGCGTAAGTGTCTCTAACTTGCTGCCAGTTTTTTGAGGAAATTGAATGACAAAGCAGATAGTTATAGCAGAGCAGCATCGCATTGCTGCCGTCTTTTCAGAAGATCAAATCCAAGAACTTGTGGTAGCCACAGGCAGCCACCAAGTCAGTGACATTTACTTGGGAATTGTTGAAAATGTACTGCCTGGGATAGATGCGGCGTTCGTCAATATTGGCGATCCAGAACGTAACGGGTTTATGCACGTCACAGACCTCGGCCCGCTGCGCCTTAAACGCTCGGCAGGAGCAATTACAGAACTCCTGACCCCCCAGCAGAAAGTGGTGGTACAGGTAATGAAAGAACCGACGGGCAGCAAAGGCCCCCGGCTGACAGGCAACATTACCCTGCCGGGCCGCTATTTGGTACTGATGCCCTACGGCAGGGGAGTCAATCTCTCGCGGCGGATCAAGTCCGAAGCCGAGCGCAACCGCCTCAGAGCCCTGGCTATTTTGGTGAAACCGGCCGGGATGGGGCTGCTGGTACGCACTGAAGCTGAAGGGATGACCGAAGAAGCGATCATGGAAGATTTGGAAGTCCTCCAAAAACAGTGGGAAGCCGTTCAACTCGAAGGCGGTACTTCGCGGGCGCCGGCACTGCTCAACCGGGATGACGATTTTATCCAGCGGGTGCTGCGAGATATGTTCAGCGGTGACGTGAATCGGATTGTGGTGGACTCGCAAAATGGAATTAAGCGGGTGAAGCAGCAGTTGATGAGCTGGAACGGCGGTAAACTTCCTGCGGGAGTTTTGATCGACCACCACCGAGAGCGCGCCTCGATTTTAGAATTTTTCCGGGTTAACGCTGCGATTCGAGAAGCCCTCAGACCGAGGGTTGATTTGCCTTCGGGCGGTTATGTGATTATCGAGCCGACTGAGGCGCTGACGGTGATAGATGTCAACTCTGGCTCGTTTACTCGATCGGCGACGGCTCGGGAAACGGTACTCTGGACAAATTGCGAAGCAGCAACCGAAATTGCTAGACAACTGCGGTTACGCAATATTGCCGGGGTGATTATTGTTGACTTTATTGACATGGAATCCCGCCGCGATCAGTTGCAGGTGCTGGAACATTTCAATAAAGCTCTCAAAGCTGACAAAGCTCGACCGCAAATCGCTCAACTGTCGGAATTGGGGCTGGTAGAACTGACTCGCAAGCGCCAAGGTCAAAATATTTACGAGTTGTTTGGTCACAGTTGTCCGACTTGCAGCGGGTTGGGTCATCTGGTGCAACTCCCCGGAGAAGAAGACTTCGCCGCAGCGGTGCGGGAATCGGGCGATCGCACCGTTGCTACGTCGAACCGCGTTTTGTTGAATTTGCCCGAAGGATTGGAACGCCGCAGCTTGACGCCTGTGGCGGCTGCAACTCCTGCACCAGTGCGGGAAGAACGCCCCCCCGAACCTGCTCGGGCTGCTTGGGAACCTCAGAGCGAAAGTGTGGATTTTGAGACCGGCAGCAACGCCTCGCCTTTGGACTTGCTCAACCATCCCAGCTATCAGGATTTGGGGAACGGAACTAGACGCCGCCGCCGCCGCCGGATTGGCGAAGAGCCTTTTGCTCTCCCGGCGGAGGAGGAACCTGTACGTAGCAAGTTGCGGCTGCCGAATACTTCGAGCGCGCCCGTCGCGGATACGCGATCTGAGTATCTGGCACCCCCCGGCATCCGGGCGGCTTCGGAGGGCTTCGGGCTGGTGAATATGGCGACTGTTGGCAGGCGCGAGGATTTCGATCGCGTGCGTCCGGCTAAGTCTGAGTTGATGAAGCCGATGGTGGAGCCTCCAGAGGTGATTTCGGTGGAAATGACGGCGGAGGAACAGGATGTTTATGCTCTGATGGGGGTTTCTCCTTTGGTGCTTACCGATCGCACCGTGAAAAATCCTAAGAATGCGATCGTTTCGGTGACTCTCCCGGGAGCGGCCCCGAACAAGCCGCCTTTCGAGCAGCTCGAATTTGAATTTGAAGCGACGACGCCTGCACAGAATGTTGAGGAACGGGATTATTATCCAGAAAGGTCGGTAGTTGAGCCTGTTTTTTCTGAGGATGATGATGATGATGATGAGACCCAAATTTATGGCGAGAGTTTGATCGACGAAACTGATGATTTTGATCGGATTGAGGAACCCAGCGATGTGATGGGCGAATCTTATGAACCGACCGCATCCCATGAGGCGATCGCACTCAATGAGCCGATCGAATCCAATGAGCCGATCGAACTCAATGAGCCGATCGAACCCACCCAACCCAGCGAACCCAGCGAACCCGAGGAGCCTGCTATCAACCGCCGCCGCCGCCGCCGCTCGTCAGCCGTTGTGGATGAGTGATATATGAAGTCAGAGGGAAGAAGGAAGAAGTCAGAGGCAAGAGGGAAGAAGGAAGAAGTAGAAATTTTTACTCTCTTCCCATCTTTCCATCTTCCCCTTTCCCCCTCTCCCTCGAACACTCTAGTAATTGCAGGTGTGGATGAAGTCGGACGAGGGGCTTTGTTCGGGCCGGTGGTGGCTGCCGCCTGCATTTTGCCCGACGAAGTTCTCGATGAATTAGCAAGTTGCGGGGTGCGCGACAGCAAGCAGTTGAGTGCCGCAGCCCGGAGTCGGTTAGCTGTGAAAATCCGGGCTGTGGCTGTTGACTGTCAAATTGGTGCGGCTTCGGTGCGGGAGATCGATCGCCTCAATATTTTGCAGGCTTCTTTGTTGGCGATGAAACGGGCGATTTTAAAGTTAAAGTTGACGCCGGATTTGTGTTTGGTTGATGGGAATCAAAGGATTCCCAATTTGGCGATCGAGCAAGAGACAATGATTAAGGGTGATGCGCGATCGATTCAGATTGCTGCTGCTAGTATTGTGGCAAAGGTTTGGCGCGATGAATTAATCCTGCGGATGGCTGTTCAGTATCCTGAATATGACTTGACAAATAACAAAGGATATGGAACAGCCAAACATAAATTGGCTTTGGAACGCTGCGGTGTATCTGCCTTTCACCGACAATCTTTTAGTCCTTGTCAAAAATAGTTATCAGAAATCAAAATTACTCGTTAGATCGCGTTCGGTTAATCAGCGATCTAACGAGTGCGATCGTCCCGCTCGCTCTTTTAACCTACATTCGGCACCCACAACTATCAAAAAGCACTCGATCGTAGCCTAAGCTTTAGCACCAACGGGGTCAACGAGCTATGTCCCTGATTCTGTCTGCTTTGTAGCTCCCTGTATTACCCCGTCAGCTTTAACCCTTCACTAACTATTAAAATCTTGCAACTTAACCTCGCCACATTGTGAAGTTTTGTGTTGTGCGATGCCTTCATTCTATAATTTTTATCTCACCCAATCATGTGAGGGAATTGTCAGAGTCGGGTACTTCCCTACCAGTCTAGATAGTTTAGAGCAGGAAAAAGTCAAATGTTTGGAAGTCATAAACTACCCATGGTGGTAGATATAGCCATTACCCTTTTCGGCATTGCTGGGCTTGTGGCTGGGTTCGTGTTTTTGAACTGGCTGGCTGGTTTTAGCTTGAAAGCGCTAGAGTCAACCCGGTTTCGGAATCACTCTCCAAAAGTCACGAACCTGCGACAAAATATCACGGTCATATTACTCGTGACCTGCGTCGCTCTGTGTTTGCTGGTGGCAGGAGTGAATGGGGCGCTGATTTTTCAGGGGAAAAGTCTGTTGTCCTTTTACCTGGGTTTGCTGAGCAGCATTCCCCGCAAAATTTGGAACCAACTAGCGATCGCCTTCTTGAAGTGCATTAGCCTACTATTGCTGGTCAAGCTCAGTTTACCTTATCTACTAAAGGTGCTGGATCGGGGCAGCGTGCTGGCTCAAGGCTCGGATCAGATCACCGCCAACGACGAAAGCGTTGAGGTATTTTTCAACTCGCTCAAAAAGGTTGTATCAAATGGAACTTGGCTGCAGGCGTTGATTTTTTGCAGCGATTTTCTGCACGCACCGGCTGTCGTCACCAAGTATGTCCGAGTCGGACTCAAAGCTTATCTGGCAGTTTCTCTAGGGCAGTTGCTCATCAAAGTGCTGTCTGTGCTGATCGACACGCTGGATGCTCTGAGTCTGCGTTACTCCAGCAGCGAAAATGTATTGCGTCACTATGAACGCTTTCGACACTTAGTGCCAGGACTGAAGAAGGCGCTGGAATACATTTTGTATGTTGCGATCGCAACTTTAATTATTCAAGACATCGACTCCATCGCTTGGATTACGAATTATTCAGGTCAAATCATCCAGATAATTGGACTCTATTTCCTGTGCGGAGTCTTTATTGAATTTACTAATATTATCTTAGAAGATTTAGTCCTCAAAACCGATCATCTTACCGATTTGCAGCGGCAGCGGCGTCTTACTATCATTCCCCTGTTCAAAAGTATCTTAAAATATCTGACTTATTTTGTCGGAGGAATTCTTGTTCTCAATTTAGTCGGCATCAATCCAGCTCCCATTCTGGCTGGAGCAGGTATAATCGGTTTAGCTGTGGGGTTTGGGGCACAAAACTTAATCAACGATATTGTCTGCGGCTTCTTCATTTTGTTTGAAAACTACTATCTTGTAGGCGACTACATCGAGGCAGGGAAGGGAGAAGACCGGATTTTGGAGGGAGAAGTTGAAGCCATCGAACTCCGTACTACTCATGTTCGTCACCCAGACGGACAGTTACAGATTATCCGCAACGGAGAAATCGGCTCAATCGTTAATTACTCCAAGCAATACAGCTACCCCAAGGTAGATGTTCCAGCTCTACCAGGTTTGGATCTGGATGCAGTGTATGCATTAATTAATGAGGCCGGACTGCTGCTTCAGAGTGAATGTCCAGAAGTATTGGAACCCACGCGAATTGAAGGACTGGAAAATTTTGATGTTGACAATCTGGTTATCCGAACCATGACTCGGGTGAAACCAGGCAAGCATCTACATATTCAACGGTTATTACGCAGCAAGCTCAAGTCAGTGTTCGATCGACAATTTGCACAGAGATAATTAAGTAGGTCGGCATTAATATTTACTGTTGAGGCAAGGCAGAGGGTAGAAGGCTGAAGGGAAGAAGATTTTAGGCTCAAAACATTCGTTGACATACCTTGTTTTTTTGTGTCTGCTCACATCTTGCACCAGAGCCAGGTTCTTCCGTACTTAGTGTGCTAAAATATTAGCCAATCTGAATCCTCTCTTTGTGCAACAATGTGTCAGTCCCGCACTCCGGGCAGGACTGACACATTGTTGCACTACCGCAGTCAATTCATCCCCCCTCATCCGTTAGATGATTGTGAACAAATTAATAACCAAAATTATTAATCTACCGGGAGTTGTAGTAGAAAAAATACAACAAAGGGCAAGGGATTATAGAATTAATCGATTGGTTAAAGAAGGCAGAACCTTACTACAAAAAAACAGTGAAAACCATCGAGCGAAGGCTCGGCAGAGGTAGCTGGGTAAGCATGAACAAAGAACCACCAACGGCGTTGTCGAAGGAATAAATAATAAATTAAAGCTCTTAAAACGCTCTGGCTTTGGATTTAGGAGTTTTCATAACTTTCAGGCTTGCGGCTTATTGTTTTGGCATTTTCCTAATACTTTAGCATACTAAGTACGGAAGAACCATTTGTTCAGTCCTGCTGTCGCGTCTCGCTCAGTATCATCTAATTCCCGGTTCAGTCGGTCAACGATCGCTAGTTTGTTCGATCGGCAATTCTATGATAAACTCGGCTCCGTGCCCGAGTGCAGACACGCAGCTCAGTTTGCCACCGTGTTCTTGGACAACTTTGTAGGAAATTGACAGGCCTAAACCGGTGCCTTTGTCGGCGGGTTTGGTGGTAAAAAAAGCCTCGAATAACTGCTGGGAAACTTCTTCTGGCATACCGGGGCCGTTGTCAGAAATCCTAATTACAGCATGGGAGTTTTGGACTTCTGTCCTAATTTTAATCTTGCTGCGGTTAGCTTTGACTTCGGCAACTGAACGCCCTTCGTTGTATTCCTCGATCGCGTCGATCGCATTTCCGATTAAATTCATAAATACCTGATTGACTTTCCCGGCATAACACTCAACCAAAGGCAAATTTCCATAGTCCTTAATTACCGCAATTTCGGGATAGTTTCCTCTGGCTTTCAAACGGCTTTGCAGGATCAGCAACGTTCCTTCAATCCCTTCGTGCAGGTTAACTTTGCTCATTTGAGAATCATCTTTGCGGGAGAAATTTCTGAGCGAGCGCACGATTTCGCGAATGCGATCGGCCCCAACCTGCATCGAAGACATCGCTTTCGGCAAATCTTCTAGCAGAAACTCTAATTCGATATCCTTAATTTTCTCTTGAATTGCTGCCGGCGGCTGCGGGCAGTGCTTCTGGTACATATCGATCAAATTCAGCAAATCTTCCGTGTAGTGGCCGACGTGGACGAGATTGCCGCAGACGCTGCTAACAGGATTGTTAATTTCGTGAGCAACACCGGCTACCATTTGACCGAGAGTAGACATTTTCTCAGTGTGAATCAATTGAGCTTGAGTTTGCTGCAATTCGTGCAAAGTATTTTCGAGTTGAAGTTTTTGTTGGGTTAACTCTGTTTGCGATCGCAGCAAAGCTTCTTCACTGCGTTTTTGCTCGGAAATATCAGTAATTAACCCTTCCAAAGCTATCAATTCTCCCGAGTCGGAAAACACTCCCAAACCTTGCTCCCAAACCCATTTTAATTCGCCATTTTTAGAAGTAATTCGGTAATTTAGCTGATAGGGTCGATTTTCTTGTAAGGCAACTTGCACGGCATTCCACAAATTATCGCGATCGTCCGGGTGAGTCAATTCCGAGAGAGAAACTTCCCGAGTGCCGATAAATTCTTCAGGAGAATAGCCGGATAACTGATAGCAACCTTCGCTGACAAACTCCATACTGCGATCGGCATCGTTGCGAAAACGGTAGGCCATTCCCGGCAAATTGCTCATCAGCGTCGCCAAGGCCCGCTGGCTTTCCCGTAGGGCTTCTTCGGCGTGTTTGCGATCGGTAATATCCGTCATCACCGCCAGCATACAGAGTTCGCCGTCCAAATTAATCAACTCTGCTGACAGCAAACACACCACCACCGATCCCGACTTCATCCGAAACTCGCATTCCTGATTGCGAACAACACCTTGTTCGTGCAAACTTTGCCTAAAATCAAGTCGGTCTTGAGACCTTACCCAAATATTTAACCCCGGTACTGTATTGGAGGTCGTTTCTTCT
Source organism: Microcoleus sp. Pol12B3 (assembly GCF_036701355.1). Classification (NCBI taxonomy): domain Bacteria; kingdom Bacillati; phylum Cyanobacteriota; class Cyanophyceae; order Oscillatoriales; family Microcoleaceae; genus Microcoleus; species Microcoleus sp. Pol12B3. The sequence goes on along the minus strand of NZ_JAUBQS010000003.1, from coordinate 165,692 downwards.
AAGGCGTAACCAGTCATCGACAAAAAACTATCATTAACTTCAATAAAACGACCCTCGGCAAAAGTAGTAATAATCATCGGATCTGGACTCGATCGAAAAGCCTTAGAAAACTTTTCTTCCGACAATCTCAACTTTTTAATAGCCTCTTCCAACTGACTTGTCCGCTCTTTAACCCGGCATTCCAATACCTCATTAGCCTGCTTCAGTGCCTCCTCAGCCTGCACCCGATAAGTGATATCGCGCACCACGCCTTGCAGCCCTATTTTGCCGCCGATATCCATAGAAGTTAGCAGCACTTCCGCAGGAAACTCAGAACCATCCAAACGGCAGTGCCTCCAGTCAAAACGGCAATTTCCCGATCGCAGAGCCGTATTAATTCGCTCTTGAGAAAGACTCATAGAATCTTGTCCGTCCGGTTGCAACGGCGGGCTGAACTCCGAAGGATGCTTGCCGCAAAACTCCGACTCAGTGCTGCATCCAAATAACTTTAAAGTCGCCGGATTGCAATCCAAAAAACCCTCTTCGTCTAATAGCATTACCGCATCAGTCGTCGATTCGTACAAAGTGCGAAACTTTTTTTCCGATGCCTGCAAAGAAGCAATCAACTGCATCTTTTCTTCAGCCGCCCGCTTTTGTTCAGTAATATCTTGCATTACTTGAGAAAAGCCTTGCAACTTTCCCCTTTCATCGCGCAAAGGAGTAACAATAATATTCGCCCAAAATCGCGATCCGTCTTTGCGAAGCCGCCAGCCTTCATTTTCGTATCGACCTTCTGCCACCGCCCGGATTAATTTTTCTTTATGCTTGCCGATTTCAAGATCTTCTTTAGTGAAAAAACACTCCGAATTATTGCCTGCTATCTCATAAGCTTTGTATCCCAAAATGCGTTCTGCACCAGAATTCCAGCTCGCTACATACCCATCAGGATCTAACATAAAGATAGCATAATCCTTGACGCCTTCAATTATTAAGCGCAGGCGTTCTTCGCTTTCTCGAAGTGCAGATTCTGCTTGCTTCCGCTGGGTGATATCTTCTACAAAACCTTCGTAGTAGAGCAATTTCCCTGCTTCATCGCAGACAGCCCGCGCATTCTCAGCAATCCAAATTATTGTTCCATCCCGCCGATAAATCTGTGACTCAAAATCGGATACGATGCCCTGTTCTTGCAAAGCAGAAACAAACTGATCGCGGCGATCGGGATTGACGTAAAGCTGATCGCTAATATCAGTCAGACAGGTCATCAGTTCTGCAGCGGAATTGTATCCGTAGATGCGAGCTAAAGCTGGATTAGCGCTGATGTAGCGACCGGACTGGGTTGTTTGAAAAATACCCGACACAGCATTTTCAAACATACTATAATATTTTGCTTCCATTTGGTGCAGTGCCTCCGCGACATTCAGGCATTCTATCGCTTTATTTCCTAATTTTTGATTTCCCACTTGTCAATACCCTGCTCTTGTGTGTGAGTTGAATATTTTGGCCTACCGCCTGTTAAATTTGAGCCATTAGTTAGGCTAAAAGATGGTGTGTCGCAGCCGGAGACGAGTGTGTTTATTCATCTATCCTACTAGGGTGTTAGTTGTTAGTAGTTGCTGCAGAAAGTTTAGCTGCTCCGGTATTTAGTTGAGGCTTGAGTGGTTGTCACGCTCGCATTGGCATATCGATCGGCTTGCGGTGCAGGTGTTCGAGCAAAACCCGCTCCTGGAAATCTCTCTGAATATATTAGCAGTTGAATACCCTGAAATAAGTTACTAGCAAGGATGTTGTTACAATTAAAGGCACCGACTTCTACAACCGCAACAGCCTATTTTGAGAGGATTTGGGTGAGAGTACGATCGACTCTTCTCCGAGGCAACTAACCCGCATACAAGAGCTAAACGCTCGCTGTCCTTGCTGTCAATCGATTTTAGATCTTAGATTTTAGATTAAAGAATTGACTCCACAGATGAATCTGGGGTTCTCCTAATGTCTAAAATTTTTGCTCTCCACAACTCCTGTCGGAAACTTTTATCGGTCTTTGGCTGCTCTGAGTTACTCTTAAGTATTATTGCTGATAGATAATACAGCAGACTGCTGGCAGTTGTACGATATGGAGTTTCTATGTAAAGTTGGCACAACAATAGGGTAATTGTTGTATCAAAAAATTCATATTCTGCTGCTGTGGGGGGAAAAATTCTGTAGCGGTGCTGGCATTTGGGCAAAAATCTGGGTCCGATCGCGCAAAATGTGGTCAGCCAGTCTGGTAAAATCCCGATCGATTCTCGGTTTTGCCGCAAAGCTCGATCGGGCTAAATTTGACTAGAACTAATAAATGACAGATTCTCCTCTCCTAGCAACGCCAGAGTTATCCCCAGCTTCAACCCAGACGGCGGATTCTCCTGTGTGGCCAGCCCTCCTGCAACAACTATTAGACAGACAATCTCTCTCACGCGGCCAAGCAGCCGACTTGATGCAGGGATGGCTAGCCGAAGCTATTCCCCCCGTCCTCTCAGGAGCCATTTTAGCGGCCATCCAAGCCAAAGGCATCTCGGCCCAAGAATTGGTAGGAATGGCTCAGGTATTGCATTCTCAGTCGCTTGCAGGCGAGTCGGAGAGCGTTTTCAATCCCAAATCCTCAATCTCCAATCTCAAATTAATAGATACTTGCGGCACAGGCGGCGACGGCGCTTCCACGTTTAACATTTCCACTGCTGTAGCTTTTGTGGCCGCCGCCGGCAAAGTTCGAGTCGCGAAACACGGAAATCGCTCCGCATCGAGCAAAGTGGGTTCTGCTGACGTGTTGGAAGCACTGGGAGTCAACCTCAACGCCGATCCCGCGAAGGTAAGATCTGCGGTAGACTCCGTGGGCATCACCTTTTTATTTGCCCCTGGGTGGCATCCGGCACTTAAGGCTGTAGCGTCGCTCCGGCGCACTTTGAAGGTGCGGACTGTTTTTAACCTATTAGGGCCCATTGTCAATCCTATGCGCCCTACAGGGCAGGTAATCGGGGTGTTCGATCCTAGTCTGGTATCAACTATTGCTCAAGCTTTGGGCGACTTGGGGACTGAGTTAGCTGTAGTCGTTCACGGTAGAGAAAAATTGGACGAGGCGGGTTTGGGTGATGTGACTGACTTGGCGGTTTTGTCGGATGGCAAAGTGGAACTGACTACTTTAGACCCTGAAAAGGTAGGATTGACACCAAGTGCGATCGGCTCATTAAAAGGCGGAAATGTTGAGGAAAACGCCGAGATTTTGCGGAACGTTTTGCAAGGCAAAGGTACGCCCGCACAAATGGATGTTGTAGCTTTGAATGCCTCTTTGGCTTTTCAGGTGGGAGGTGCAATTCCTATGGGTTCCCACGCCGCAGGAGTTTCTATGGCTAAGGACATTTTATTGAGCGGCGAATCTTGGTTGAAGTTGCAGCAGTTGATTGAGTTTTTGAAATGAAGGAAGTTCGGCAACGAGCAATGTACGGGATGTAACGGATGTAACGGATGAAGGAAGTTCGGCAACGGATTTTGTAACGGAAGAAGGAAGAAGGAAGAAAGAATTTTTTGTTTTAACTAACCAACAAGAAAAATTATTTAATTTTCAATTTTTCTTTACTTCTTCCCTCTTCATTCTTCGTTTTTTTTAAGAGCGCGATCGAAATTCAATTACATCTTGCTTAATAGTCACATCTTTATTACCAAAAAAGTCGTGACCCAACAGTCCGATATCTAGGGATGGCGAGACTGCCACAACTACATTGTTAACTGCTAGACCACCTGCTTCAATAGAAGTCAAGCGACCGAGGGGAAAAGTAGCAACTCCGTTGGGAGTTTGTGCTTGCACTGTTCCCTGAAGAACAACGCCCAATGCTTTAGCCATTGCTGGTGTAATTACTGTGCCACTAGCTCCAGAATCTACCATCATCTCGAACTTTTGTTTGCCGTTAAACGTGACTTCTATGACGGGTATATTAGCCTCTCGGCGTTTGATTTTTGCCTGAAATACTCCCGACTTTGCCGCCGCCGAAGTGGTGGGAGTCAATTCTTTGGGGAGAAAACCGCAGACTGATTGGCTGAGGTTGATGGTTCGGCCTGACGAGCTCCTCATGAAGCATCCCTCACTTTCTTGAGCCACTGCTCGCGAGGAGTTGGCAACAGTCCCTACTAAAATTGAACTGCTCAGAGAAATAACCCCTGCTAAAACCAGTAAAGGTTGGTGCAGGCTGTTAGGGCTCAGAAGAGGCTTTTTTGAGTTTGAGAGTAAAGGCAAGGGAGATTTGCTGGGCATAGTTTGATTAAACGCTGTAGCTCGATCGTAACAGCGACAACTGCCTTTTGGTATAGATTTAGACTTTCGATCCTCATAAGCTGCTGGCAGATAAATTGCTGGCGCGGGGGGAGATGGAAAATTTGCACTTATTGCAGGTTTTTGATTATCTGTTGCTTCTGCCTCGGGCATAAGTGCCTTTTTTTCCCGAACCCTTGCACAAATTCAAATAATATCTGTATATTGCCGACTAGCATCAAATCCCTGGCAGTGGTAAGAATGAAACCAAACGAAAGTAATTAAGGATGCCATGTCACTTTCAACTGCACAACCCGCTCTCCTAGTCCTGGCTGACGGTACTGCTTACCGCGGCTGGTCGTTTGGCGCTGACGCCACCGTCGTTGGCGAGGTAGTATTTAATACGGGAATGACGGGCTACCAAGAAGTATTGACCGATCCCAGCTATTGCGGTCAAATTGTAACTTTTACTTATCCAGAATTGGGCAATACCGGGGTAAATCTCGAAGACGAAGAATCCTCGCGCCCACAAATTCGGGGTGCGATCGCCCGCAACGTATGCAGCCGCCCCAGCAACTGGCGCTGCTCGCAATCTCTGCAAGACTACCTGAAACAGTACGATATCCCCGGCATTTACGGGATCGACACCCGCGCCCTCACTCGCAAAATTCGCACGGTGGGAGCGATCAACGGCGGCATTTCGACCACGATTCTCGACCAGGCGGAACTTTTGGAGCAAGTTCAAGATGCCCCCAGCATGGACGGGCTGAATCTAGTCCAGGAAGTCACGACTCGCGAGGTTTACGAGTGGTCTGAAGCCACGGACTCGGTTTGGGAGTTCAGTCCTACAGTCAAACCTGCTAAGGGCAAAATGTGGACGGTGGTAGCGCTAGACTTTGGGATCAAGCGCAACATCCTGCGGCGTCTGGCGAGTTACGGCTGTCGGGTAATCGTTGTCCCCGCTGACACGTCGCCGGAGGAAATCCTCAAATACAACCCGGACGGCATTTTTCTGTCCAACGGCCCCGGAGATCCGGCGGCGGTAACGGAAGGGATCGCTACTGCGAAAGCTTTGTTAAAGTCGGACAAACCCGTATTCGGCATCTGCATGGGACACCAAATTTTGGGACTTTCCTTGGGTGCAGAAACTTTTAAACTTAAGTTCGGCCATCGGGGATTGAATCATCCAGCGGGTTTAACTCAGCAAGTAGAAATTACTAGCCAAAATCACGGTTTTGCGATCGACCCCGATTCCCTAGCCCCCGAAGTAGAAATTACTCATCTCAATTTGAACGATCGCACCGTAGCCGGATTGAAGCACAAAACTCTGCCGCTGTTCTCGGTGCAGTACCACCCAGAAGCCAGTCCGGGCCCGCACGACGCCGATTATTTATTCGATCGATTCGTGCAGTCAATGCGAGACAATCAGAAAATAGCCAGCAGTAAATAGTCCGCAGTCAGCAGTCAACCGTTAATGGCTGCTGCCTCAAAAAAACTAAAAACCACTGCAAAAAAAACTGTAGACAAAAGACCAAAAAACTCCTATAATGAAGCCTCGACTTTAAGCCATATCTAGCTAGGAGGGTGTCATTCCTGAGTCATTGACCCTGACCGTTAGCCTCAGAGGCACTCGCGAAGTCAAGAATAACTATCAGTTATTTCGCCTGACTGGCCTGCTGGACGCTTTTTCTGAGGCAACTTTTCGGAAGGTAATAAGCAAATGTATTGACGAGGGCCCAAAACACGTAATTTTGGACTTGTCTCAGATAGACTTTGTGGATAGTTCAGGCTTGGGCGCACTTGTGCAACTTGTCAAAAAAGCCCAAACCTTGGAAGGGACATTGCAAATTGTCTCAAATCCCCGCGTAACTCAGACTGTTAAACTGGTTCGCTTAGAGAAATTTTTGTCTTTGCAGCCTTCGGTTGATGAGGCGGTAAAAAACGTCAAGGATGCTTGACGCCAAAGTGAATTAAATTAGCTATCCGGTTCTCAACGCTGGATAGCAAATTTTTATTTTTGTGTTGGTAAAACAATACCGATTTTCCCAGAAGCTGCGACACTCGCCAGCCGCTATTTCCCCGATGTTTAGAGTTTCGATGGATGGGCAGTAAAATATGTGTGGCAAACACGCGGAAAAATGGTATAAAAATTAGAGCCTCCCAATTTGGTAAAAAGCCTTTTTTAGGAGTGCGATCGTCGCGAAAAGCTTTGTCTGTATATCTCGCTTCGTGCTCTGAGAGCAAACAGTCATGTAAAAGCTATAATTGCGGAAGTGACGAAAGACCAAATAAGTAAGTGACTAGAAAAACCAAGCTGTGCCGAAGTTTTATTTAAAAAAGTATGTCGCCGATCGCAGATGACGGACTCAAACTGAGTCTGACGGATATCAGTTTAAATCGAGTGCATCCTGCGAGGGCTACACCAGCAGAAATAGAAAGAATTTCGCCCGCAGCCTGGGCATATTTGGGAGATGCAGTGTACGAACTCTACGTTCGGAGTTCGTACTTAGTGCCACCCAAAAGATTGCAAGCTTATCACGAATTAGTGGTGGGGCAAGTACGAGCCGAAACTCAAGCGCGTCATTTGCGATCGCTCTCTCCTTACTTGAACAGTACAGAATTAGCAATTGTCAAGCGCGGCCGCAATGCTGCAGCGGGCCGTTCTAAGCGAGCAGATCCAGAGATATACCAACAAGCCAGCAGCTTAGAAACCTTGGTCGGATATTTGTATCTCACCGATCCTGAAAGATTGACTGAACTTCTGGCACTTTTAGATCTTGAGACTTAAAGGATGTAGCAGTTAAGAGTCGGGCATGGGGAGGAATTAATTAACCATCCTGGCACGGCTAACATAAAACCGCAAAAATCTCGATCGGCAAAACAGGATTTATCAGTTATTAACTAGCAATTTGAACACCGCAAAATCCTTGCTCCCTCCCTAGAATATCTAAAAACTCAAAGCCCCAAGATTGCTCCCTCAATCAAGAATCTCACATCTACAATCTACAATCGATTAGCCTTCAGCCAAAACGTTTTGACCACAAGAAACCAATGAGAAAATTTAGCAGACCAAACTCCTCGCGATCGAATTCCGACAGCAAGCCATTCAAAAGCGAAGGCCGCCGTCAGGACTCACAACCATCCTCTGCCCGCTTTGAACGCAAGCCTCGTCCCGACACTCGCGGAGTAGACGCGCCTCAAAAGCGATCGACCTTCGCCCCGCAATCGCGAGAAATGCCCGTGAGAGCAATTTTCAAACGGAGAGTCGATGCCGACGGCCAACCGGAAATTCGCAGAAATAATCCTTTCCAAGACAGAGACAGCAGCCCGCAGGAATCTAGGGGAAATTATTACCAAGACAGAGACAGAGACAGAGACAGCAGCCCGCAGCCGGCACGCAACAATTTCCGAGACAGAGACAGAGACAGCAGCCCGCAGCCGGCACGCAACAATTTCCGAGACAGAGACAGAGACAGCAGACCCCAGGAATCCAGGGGCAATTATTACAAAGACAGAGACAAAGACAATAGCCCGCAGGAATTCCGGGGCAACCATTTCAGAGACAGAGACAAAGACAGAGACACTCGCCCTGTAGACAGTGCCTCAAATACAGTCGTGCAACCAGACGCAGACACAGACGACATGATTTACGGCCGCCATGCGGTGCAAGCAGCTTTAGAAACAAACCAAGTCCTCAACCGGATTTGGGTTGTTCCCCACCTGCGCTACGATCCCCGCTTCCATAGCTTGCTAACCGAAGCCAAAGCCAACGGCAGCATCATTGACGAAGTTGACGATTTGCGCCTCGACTACATCACGCGCAAAGCAAACCACCAAGGCGTAGCCGCTCAAGTATCAGCCTACGAATACCTGGATTTGAGCGAACTGATCGCAAAGGCTAAGTCGGCTTGCGAAGATCCAGTAATTGTGGTAGCAGAAGGACTCAACGACCCGCACAATCTAGGGGCGATTATTCGCACCGCAGAAGCATTGGGATCTCAGGGCATGGTGATTCCACAGCGGCGGGCTGTTGGGATTACCTCGGCAGTGAGAAAAGTAGCAGCAGGGGCATTGGAAAGCCTGCCCGTGGCGAGGGTTGTCAATCTTAATCGGGCGCTGGAAGAACTCAAAGAGGCTGGATTTTGGATTTATGGCACTGCAGCAGGCGTCGGTCAATCTATAGAGACAGTCAAGTTCTCCGGGCCCACTGTTTTAGTGGTGGGTGGTGAAGCTGACGGTTTGAGCCTTTTGATACAGCGCGGATGTGACGGATTAGTTTCAATTCCTTTAAGGGGCCATACTCCTAGCCTGAATGTCTCGGTAGCAACGGGGATGGCTTTATACGAAATTTACCGCCAGCGCGGGCCCAAAAAGTTTCACGTACACGGATCGTAAAGGTGGTTGAAAAAAAGAGCACAACAGAGTAGCTTATTGTGAATGCCGCCCAGAATGCAGTGGCATCACACCTAGAACAAGTAAGGATAGCCGATCGACTGTCGTTACTTGTTTAGGCGAAAGTAGAAGGGGCCTTGCCCCTAGGTTCAAACAGGAATTCGACACCCATCTATTTAAATATCACCTTTAAATAGTTTTGGATCGTTTCTTGGCAGCAGTTAGCCACGTGTAAATAACAAAAGCCTAGGCGTGTTCGCAGCACCCTGAAAACACCGTCAAATACATTAGAAAAGCAGATGAAAGAATTCTTGATTAGCTTGCTCAACTTTTTCGGATTGGCTTGGTGGGTTGAAGTTAAAACTTCAGCGCCGCGGTGCATTTACTATTTTGGCCCGTTCTTAACCGATGGCGAGGCGGAAGCTGCAAAAGCAGGATATGTAGAAGACATAGAAAATGAAGGGGCAGAAGGTGTTAGTGTTTCGATTCACCGCTGCAAACCACTTACTTTAACTGTTGCAGAAGATTTGGGAAAGCTTGGTGATGGAGGACTCTGGCCGGTTTTGAGCGGTCAGTAGAAGCATGGGGAATTTTGAGTTTTGATGAGATATGGCTACGCTTCCCTCGCAACGCTGTGCGGTTTTGAGTTGTGAGTTGTTGTAACTTCAAAACTCTTGAGTGTTGGGTAATAAATTACTTGTGACAAACTCAAAACTCAACACTCGCAATTGCCAACTGCTTCGGGGTGACTCTCAATCCACCGATCGATGTCTGCGAGTACCCGATCGGGAATTTCCCAGGGGAACAAGTGGGCTGTATTGGGATAGCACTGCCACTGACAATCGTGGAGGTGGCGGGCGGTTTCTAAACTGGATGCTGAGGTGATGTGCCGATCGCCCTCTCCGGCCAACACCAAGCACGGACAATGAATGTCGCCGAGGTGCATCAGTCGATCGTATCCAGCCCTCAGAGCGGTATTTAACGCCTTGGTGGCCGTGTTGGAAGTCTTGAGGTAGGCGGGGGTACCTGCCTGTGCTAAGTAGCGGTAAGGGGTGGCTTTATGCTGCTGTATCAAGTAGCGAAAGAGCGATCGCCTAGCAAAAGTATCAATATTCCACTGCCAACCGGGTATCGCCCAATTGATAATTCCGGCTAAACCGGTGTAAAGGTTATCTTGCCAAGAGATGGGAGGATGGCTTCCTCGCGGTTTGGCTGCAGATGCAAGGAGAATCAAACCGGTGACTCGCTGGGGATATTTCATGGCTAATTCCAGCGCTAAAATCCCTCCCAAAGACCATCCGATCACCAAACACCGATCGACTCCTAATCTGTCTAATAGTGCTTCTAAATCGACCAGATGATCGGTCATTTCAAAGAAAGTTGAGGTGCGGCTGTTGCCGTATCCGCGCAAGTCAGGGGCAATAGTCTGGAACCGCTTTGATAGGTGTTGTGTGAATACCGACATACAATCGCCGGAACCTGGATGGCCGTGCAAGCAGAGAATTGGAAATCCTTTGCCTTTGACGGAAACACTGAGTTGTTGATGCGGCATTTTTTAAATGTTTGGGCGGTGCGTTCTCCCCCGCTATAAATTGCATATTCCAGCCGTTAAAAGCTGGGGTTTCGGACAATGTAATCGGCAATTTTAGAAATAGACTGGCGCATTGGTAGCTCGCCGCTGCGGCTGTCAATCACAGTAATCACATAAGCCTCGTCGTCAATGCTCATCGCTAAAGTTGTGCCGAGTACCAGGGAATTTTGGCCGGTTTTTTCGCCCAACCACTGAGCTTTAGTTCCTTGCAAGGCAGCAAATCCCAGAGCGTGATCGTACTGGCGGTTGAGAGTTTCTATTAACAGTTTAGCACCGGGCGTTTCGCCGTTGTAAATTTGCACCATCATTTCGGTGAGTTCGTTAGCAGTCAGGCGGTTGCGACCAGAACCGGGGTTGGAGGGCATAATTCTTTCCCCCATCAACTTGAAGTTGACGCGGGTGACTTCGTAACCGCTATTATTTAAATATTGATTGATGTAATCCGAACCCAAATAATCGATTAGTTGATTGGTGGCGATATTGCTGCTGCGATAGATCATTTCTTCTAACAGTAGCTTTAGCGGGTAATTGCGATTGGAGGTAATCTTTGCCGATGCGTCTTCGGTGAAATTACCGCGATTGACGAATACTTCCTGGTTCAGACTAATTTTTTCTTTTTCGACTTTTTGCATCAGGGCAACAGCAATCGGCAATTTAATTAAGCTGGCCGGACTGACAGGAGGCACATCGCCCCGGAGGTTTACGCATTCTCTAGAAAGGTTGCAAACACCGATCGAAGCTTCAGCCGACAAACCGCTTTCCCGGGCAAGCGCACCCAAAAAATCTGATTTTGCTTGCTGTACTTGAAAGGTTGCTGCGGTTAAATTTTCCCGGTATTCTTGAGTTTTTGAGGCAGTGAGCGAAGCTAAAAATGAATTTTGAGGAACTTCCTGCAAGTTGTTGAGTGCCTGATGCCATAAAAATTGAGTTTGCTGCGAAGATTCGATCGACTTATTTGGCTGCCGTTGAGTTTCTACAGCTCGGTTGGCTAAACGGACTGCTTGCTGTAAGTCGTCCTTAGCCCTCTGTTCTACTAATATTTGAGATTCCACCGCTTGCAACTGCTGTAGCAGTTGTTCTTGAGGATTGGCGGCAACAGGAACTAAGCGCGAGAGCAGGGTTGGTTCTGGGGAGGGAGAGGGGGGTTGTTCTAATTCCGCGATCAGCCGATCGCGAATTTTGTAGAGTTCGTCTAGGGAACGCGGGTTTGATGATTGAGAGAATGAACTTGCGATGGTTAACATCTGAACCAGTCCAATGCCGGCTACTACTGCCGCCATCTTGTTGGCGATCGACAAAAAACGCCTGATATCTCGCATATTTAACATCCTCAACACCACCACATTCAATATAAGCAGCTATTGTTACATCAGTCAAACAGTTTTAGATTTTAGATAAGAGAACAAATCTAAAATCTAAAATCTAAAATCTAAAATCTAAAATCTAAAATGGTTTTGATCGCGCTAATGTTGCAAAATATTACCAAAATAAAGGGAGCGATCGCACCAAAGCAATCAACCCCCTTTAAATATGGCGAACTATCTACTTTTTGCGCCGCCGTCGCCAGTCAGCACCCAACCGCTTGAGGTAATCCCAGCCGCGTTGGGGCCAGACATGATCGCTACCGATTTTTTCGGCAATCCAGCGAGCGACTTTGGGGCCTGTCCAGTCTCCGCCGTCGGGGGCAGGACCTTGCAGCGCTTGTCGCAGTTCTTCTTGCTGTTCAGGATTCAGCAAGGATTTCGCAGGAGGGGGCTGGCGGTCTCCGCTGCGATTTCTCACAGAGTTAGGCCCTTCTCGGTTGTAGCGCTGGACAATTTCTTTGGCGTAGTCATAGTTGAGGCCTACGACTTGGGCTGCTTGTTTGATAGTCCAATTTCGGGAAACTAAAAGCAGCAAGTGCCAGCGGCGCGACTCTGTGGTGTTTTGTGCCTGCCGGTAGCGAATTTTGAGTTCCTCTGCCGTCAGGTGGGATTCTAAGTGAGCTTTAGGTGGCATTCCTCCAACGGGGCATCGGGAACTTCTTACCATATATCTTTGGTTTTGGGGATAATTCCGGATGAAATTATTTTCCTGGGGATCGTTCGGACAAATAAGTAGCTTTTTTTACCCCAGATGCACGCAGCTAGTCGCACTTGAGGAAGGACTGCTGTTTTTTGCAGGTGCGCGCAACAAAAGACCTCGGCGTGGCGGTGAGCGTTTCAAGCTTTTTTGTCAACCCCAGATTTCTGACAGGCTTTTTGACCGAAAGCATCCAGGATACAAGCCCCGGATTCATCCGTGGAGAAATAAAAAATCTGTATCCGATGAAAATTGCTTCCCGAATTTATCTGTGGGGTGAAGGCTTCAATCTAAAATCTAAAATCTAAAATCTAAAATCGATTGACCTCTGGCACAAGGGGCGTGTATCGGAAAAGGTCGATCGCTATTTTCTTCGATCGGGCAGCCGCCATTAATTCACTCGAATGACTGATAACTTTCAGTCATTTTTGACTGAAAAACTTTTCTTCATAATCTGACCCTAATTCTTAGGGTATCGACCCCCATCATCTAATCTTTTATTATCATATCTTTTTATTTCATTTTATGTACTTCGGGATTTACAGGAGGCGATAACTCTCCTAAATAATCAGCTTTAAATGCGATTATTTATGCTATGTTACAATAACTTAAATCTAATAATTATGTATGGGCAACAACTTTAATAGTCTGAATATTCCCTGGAATAAAGCAGTCATAATTTTGGATTAATTTATTTTTAATGCCATCGTTTTCTACCGTAATTCCTGGGTGGTGTCGAAGAGAAGCTGGGTTCTAATATTTTATCATTTAGATTACATAATTGGGAATGACTGCTTTCCTAATGAGTGTGATGTTGCATACACATTCTTGGAGAGAAAACCTAATTATGTAGAGTCCGGATTGCCCACCTTACCCCTTACTCATATAATTCTCGCGTCCAACCACTTGTTGCATAAGTTTTGATACAGTTGCCTTCTTGGTTTGTTAAAAGATGAGGTAAAAAACTCGATCGCTATTTAGTGTTCGGTGGGATTTGGGCAATTTAATCAATTGTAGATAAAATGACCGATCGCGCGTTAGCGGATCCCTCTTCGAGGCTCGAACTTTCGCCATAAAAATAGCCGACTTTGCCTTCGGGCTGTAAGCAGGTACAATTGCCAGTTATATTAACTGTATTGTCTCAAAGTAGAAATGATAAAGGTACGAGCATGGCATCCATCCGCGAGTTGCACCGACAACTGGTCAATAAAGAACGCTCTGCTGTGGAAATTACTCAAGAAGCATTAGACCGAATTACCCAGGTAGAGCCGAAGTTGAAAAGCTTTCTGTGCGTGACGGCAGACAGCGCATTGGCGCAGGCCCATAAAGTGGATGCCCAAATTGCAGCCGGAGAGCAAATTGGCCTATTGGCCGGCATCCCGATCGCCGTTAAAGATAATATGTGTACCGAGGGCGTTCCCACAACCTGCGCCTCTCGAATTTTGGAGAATTTTGTTCCTCCCTACGATGCCACTGTCGTCTCCAAACTCCAAGCAGCCGGTGCGGTGATTGTGGGTAAGGCGAATATGGACGAGTTTGCAATGGGGAGCTCGACAGAAACTTCTGCCTATCAAGTTACCGCGAATCCTTGGGACTTGGAGCGCGTGCCCGGAGGGTCTTCTGGCGGTTCTGCCGCAGCGGTAGCCGCCGAAGAATGTGTCGTGAGTTTGGGTTCGGATACAGGCGGCTCAATCCGCCAACCTGCTGCTTTTTGCGGTTTGGTGGGGCTGAAACCGACTTATGGATTGGTTTCTCGCTACGGTTTGGTCGCCTATGCTTCTTCTCTCGATCAAATCGGGCCCTTTGGCCGGACTGTTGAGGATGCGGCGATTTTGTTGGGGGGGATCGCGGGTTACGATCCGAGAGATTCCACGAGTCTGAATGTTCCAATTCCTGACTATGCCCAAGCTTTGAGACCCAGTTTGCGACCGAAGGGTCAGATTAGAATTGGTGTAATTAAAGAAACTTTTGGTGTAGGGCTGGACTCGGGGGTTAAAGAAGCGGTTACTAAGGCGATCGAACAATTTCAACAATTGGGAGCAGAAATTCAAGTAATTTCTTGTCCCCGGTTCCGCTACGGTTTGCCCACTTACTATATCATTGCTCCCTCGGAAGCTTCGGCGAATTTGGCGCGATATGATGGAGTCAAGTACGGTTTCCGGTCTCCAGACCCCGATAATCTTTTGGATATGTATGCCAAAACTCGCTCTCAAGGGTTCGGTGCAGAAGTTAAACGCCGGATTGCGATCGGCACTTACGTACTCTCGGCTGGATATTACGATGCCTATTATCTAAAAGCTCAAAAAGTTCGGACTTTGATTAAAGAAGACTTTGAAAAAGCTTTTTCTCAAGTTGATGTTTTAGTCTGTCCCACTGCTCCTACTACCGCATTTAAAGCAGGCGAAAAATTCAATGATCCCCTGAGTATGTATTTGTCAGATTTGATGACTATTCCCGTGAATCTTGCTGGTTTGCCAGCTTTGAGTTTGCCCTGCGGATTTGATGATAAAGGACTGCCCGTGGGTATACAACTGATTGGTAATGTTTTGCAAGAATCTCGCTTGTTTCAAGTGGCTCACGCTTACGAACAGTCTACGAATTGGCACTTACACCACCCGGAATTGGATTAATTTTTGAAAATCGGCGGAATGCTGCGGCGGAAGTTAGTAATCGATCTTGGCTAATTGTCTGAATTAATCATTTGCCATTAGCTTTTGAGCGATCTCTAATTTCCCGCGTGCTCTATCTATGAACAAGTTGCTAGTATTCCTTTTGTCTAAATCGCTAATAGCTTTTGGGATAGTTTTGGCCGTTGCTTATTCTGCTGCTTGTGTATTCCTATTTGTAGCACAAGGTAAGTTTATCTTTTTTCCCGCGCGGGCGATCGAAACTACGCCAGATGATTTTCAGTTGAAATATCAAGATGTTTGGCTGCCAATTTCAACTAAAACAGGCGCGGTGGACAGCGTGCACGGGTGGTGGATTCCTGCCTCGGGAAATCCCCCCAACCCCCCCTTAGCAAGGGGTGGAGCAAGAAAGGGGGAGTCATTTCTGGGTACCCCCCAAAGTGACAAACGGGCCATCGCTGCGGTTCCCGCCCTTAATAAGGGATTAGGGGGGGTAGTTTTGTACCTGCACGGCAATGCTTCAAATGTGGGAGCAAATGTCGAACACGCTTATCGATTTCATCGATTAGGTTTGTCGGTATTTGTGATGGATTATCGCGGTTATGGAAAAAGCCAGGGCGATTTTCCGAGTGAATCTCAGGTTTATGAGGATGCTCAACTTGCTTGGGATTATTTGGTGAAACAGCGGGGGATTAACCCGAATCAAATTTATCTCTACGGTCATTCTTTGGGAGGCGCGATCGCGATCGATCTAGCCGTGCGTCACCCGGAGGCGGCGGGGTTAATCGTAGAAGGCTCTTTTACTTCGACGCGGGCGATGGTTAATTTCCAAAAAGGGCTGTTTTGGATGTTTCCGATAGATTTGTTGCTGACACAGCGGTTTGATTCTCTTTCAAAAGTCGATCGCCTGCAAATGCCCGTGCTTTTTATTCACGGGACTGCTGACCATGTAGTTCCAGTCGAAATGAGCAAAAAAATGTTTGAGGCAGCACCTGAGCCCAAACAGTTGTACATAGTTCCTGATGGAGGTCACACTAATGTGGCACAGATGGGGGGCGCAGAATATCTGCAAATACTGAGCCAATTTTTAGGTTCTTCAAAGTAGATAAAAGCTATTGGCGGTAACAGGTTTAGTTTAATATCTGTACCGCCTGCTCGCACTTCTGACAGTACATATCTGAAGCGGAGCAATTAGGGCGATTATACCGTTTAGTAAAATCTTAATACATTCAGCCACCAGTCATTCAAAGCATAGCAGTAATTGCAGTAATTGTTCGTGCTTATCGCTTGTTCTTTCTTAACTTCGCAGCCTCGCCGAGATATTTTTCTGTTCGGCATCCGGGCCCCGCAGAGATTGGCATCTGTGAGATTAGCTTTGTTCAATCTCGCATCCCTCAAGTCGGCAGATCTAAGGTCTGCACCGCTGAGATTTGCACCGCTTAAATCGGCTTCTTGGAGGTCTGCACCGCTGAGATTTGCACCGCTTAAATCGGCAGTTCTCAGGTCTGTTCTACTTAGTTTAGCGGCGCTCAAATTACTGCATTTTAAATTAGCCAACTGGAGGGATGCGTCTCGCAGAAAACTCTCGCTGAGGTTGGCATTTTCTAAGTTGGCTCCCCTGATGTCTGCCCTGCTCAGGTCGGCTTTGCGGAGGTCGGCGTCAGCTAAAAAGGCGTTTCTCATGTTGGCGTTGTTTAAATTAGCTTCCATTAAGTCAGCCGCAGTCAAGTCGGCATCAACTAAGTCGGCCCTGCTGAGAGTGGCGCGGCTCAAGGAAGCGCCAAACAAATCTGCACGGCTCAAGGAAGCGCCAAATAAGTCGCATCCGGGACATCCTCTGGTTTCTAGCAGCCGCTTGACTAGAGACAGATTTTGAGCCTGTAAGGGAAGTGCGGCGCAAAATGGGAGTAGCATTATCGCTGCAGTCAGAATTTTCAGTTTGATTTTGGTCATAGTCTGGGTAAGTCCTGTAACTGCCTTTCATCACCGATTTGTCTGCTGGACTTACGTGCGGGGGACCAAAAACCCGGTTTCCTCGTTAATTCCTCGCTGTCAAACCCAATATTCTGAGCAGAAACTGGGTTGTTTGCGTAAGTCCTAGTCTAGTGGATGGACGCGGCTCGACGGCGTAAGGTTCGTAGGCGTAAGCCGGGGCGTAGCCATCGCGCTCACCGATATTACTTACGCGTTGGGGATGAAAGCCCGCACATCAAGGCTCCCTTGCAGCGAACGCCGATCGGCCGGAGGCGCTAAATGCCAGGGATTCTGGCGACGGCTGCGGCAAGTGACCGACTCCGACAGCAGATAAGTATTTGTAATCGATGCAGTTGGATTTTGCTGCCGAGGGCGATCGTTCTCCGTACAGGCGATAGGTAAATAAGCCAATTGGCTTAGACTCTTAAGACATATTGCTGATGCGCTGCCTTCTCTAAAAAAGATAGCATTTTTGTACGATCCCCGAAATAATACCGAGCCAGCAAGTATAAAAAAAGTACCAAATGTCTCGGCGGGTGGGAAAATAGGGTACAGCTAATACTTTCAGACGAGGAAAATAGATGTCCAACAGCATAGATCAACTTGCAGAAGGCGGCAGGGGGATCAAACTCATGTGGCAGATTGCAGACGAGCTCAGTTACACCCGGACTCTCGACAATCGAAATTGTTTGTCGCTGAGCAAAACTTACGAAGTAGAAGGTCGCAATCAATCCCAAAATATAAAAAAAGCTAGCGTTTTAGATGGGTTAATGAATTTATTAAATACCTGGGATTGGCAGACTGAAACAGAGCAGCAAGAAGAGCTGCATGAAACTTGTGTTCAACATATTAGCCTGCAAGTCAAAACAGATGTCAATGCTTTAACTCAAGTTTTGTTGTGGTTTGAACATGTTGAAAGATTTATCGCTCCCCAATGAAGTTTGGTGGAACTTACAGTTGGCGTTGGCTGAAGGTTTCACTAATGCAGTTCGCCACGCTCACAAAAATCTGCCAGCAGAAACTCCTGTTCAACTGGAAATTAGGGTGTTCAACGGACGGTGGGAACTCAAAGTTTGGGATTGTGGCCCGTGTTTTGATTTTGATGCTAAGCTGAAGGAAATTCTGGCAGCCGATAGAAATAACGGCTTGAATTTAGAGGTTTGGAACGATCCTTGCTTAATGCCTAGCAGACAGAAAACTTTGGAACTGTCTCTATTTCTGATTGCTGGGTAGCGTGGGAGTGATGGACAAGTAACAACTGGCACGGTAAAAAATGTGTTATGGTAAAAACGGTGTTAGGGGAAAAGTTACGGGTTTTGTCTCCGCGTGGGTAAGGGGGTTTTGAATACTGCCAACCTGCTGCGGATTGGGCTAAGAGCTATGGTCTTGGGTAATTCTATAGCGGTTTGATAGAAACGGGTGAATCTGTCTAATTAAATATTAAAAACTCAACATTAAAAGTTAAAAATTATTCACACTAATTTTTGATGTTTTAATTTACCATAGTATCTGGTCGCTCACCAATTACTAATGATTTCCAAAGAAACTTTATTTGTTCTGTCTCTATTTCCTTACTTGGGATTTCTCTGGTTTTTGACTCGATCGGGACAAACGCCCCGTTTAGCTCTGATGGGATTTTACGGCACTCTCGTTTTTGTAGCGGTGACGATTCCCGCCGCAATTTACGCAAAAGTTGCCTACAACGAGTCACTAGCAAATGTCGATTGGCTGCACGGTTCTGCGGAACTATTCTTAACACTTGCCAATATTTTATTAGTTTTAGGCTTTAGAGAAGCAGTGATTAAAGCCAAAGCATCCTCACAGAAGGGTGGCGAGGAGCCAGAGGGTCTTTTAGATGGGGGAGAATAGCCGAGTTCATCTCAGTTTTGTATTTACTCTCCGCATAAATGCTCCAGAATAGCCGTAGTTAACAGTTAATTAACTGTTGACATACCAGTTTGTGAGCCGCCAACCGGCAAAATTTTAGGAAAGCATTAGAATATATGGAAACTCACATCAAGCACTTCTAGTGTCCTCACCTTGGTTTCTTGCCACGAGCTCAACTTGAGAGCGGAGATTTTGGGTTAAGAAAGCAAGTTTCTCAGGTATTATCGAGAATGGTGCTCTGGGCGTGAGTGGAAACAGACTACCATGTTGCTAAGTTTAGCTGTGGTGGGAATCTCCAGGCCGGAAAAAAGATGAGCTATTGCCTCAATCCCCATTGCCAAAAGCCGCAGAATGCTGACTCAACCAATTTTTGTCTGGCGTGCGGCTCTAAATTGCTACTGAAAGAGCGTTACCGCGCCATTCAACCTATCGGTGAAGGAACATTTGGCAGAACTTTTTTAGCTGTCGATGAAGATAGGTTGAAAACTCCCTGCGCCATCAAACAATTTTTCCCCCAAGTTCAAGAAAAAGCTGAATTAGAAAAGGCAACTGCACTGTTTAAACAAGAAGCTCACCGATTGCACGAACTCGGAGAGCACCCGCAGATTCCAAGTTTGCTGGCTTCTTTTGAACAAGCAAAACGTCTGTATCTTGTGGAAGAGTTAATCGAGGGAAATAATTTGTTTCAGGAGTTGCAGCAGCAGGGAGCTTTTAGTGAGGAACAGATTTGGGAATTGTTGATCAATTTGTTGCCTGTTTTGCAATTTGTTCACGAGCAGCAGGTGATTCATCGGGATATTAAGCCGGAAAATATTGTGCGGAGAACTCCACAAACCTTGTGGGCTGCGGCGGGATATAGCACCTCAATTCCTGGTAAAGGAAAAGCAGGGGCAAATTTACCTCAATCTTCTGCTGGTATGAAAGGGCTAATTGTCGCTGAATCTCCTGCTGTACAGGGGAAGCCCAGAGGCGGTCAGTTTGTGCTAGTAGATTTTGGAGTTGCTAAGCACATTACCGGCCTTTCTGAGGCGCAAACTGGGACGATAACTGGAACTGCTGGCTATGCGCCCATCGAACAAATTCGCAGCGGCAAGGCGTATCCGGCGAGCGACCTTTACAGTTTGGGCGTTACCTGCATTCACCTGCTAACTGGGGCGGTATTGAAGGATTTGTTCGATGCTTTGGAATGCAAATGGATTTGGCGATCGCACTTGGCGCAAAAAGGCATAAAAGTCAGCCAAAAATTAGCAACTATTTTGAATAAATTACTCAAAGATTCGGTACGAGAGCGATATCAATCCGCTGCTGAAGTGTTGCAAGACTTGGTAAATATTGGGCAATATCCCCGCTCTCAAATTTCTTATAATTATCGAACCAAAATCGCTATTAATTCGCCAGTAACTAACTCGCAGCCAAATACAGCAACCGCCGTCTCTGCCGCGCCGCCCCAGAAGATTCATGTTGTACCATCCGCTGGCAATCCGAGATTATTGTCGTCTAATAACTGGCGGTGCGAACGCATTCTCCAGGGTCATTCGGCCCCGGTTAATGCTGTGGTTATTAATCCTCAAGGTAATATTCTCGCTAGCGCCAGCGACGATAAAACAATTAAGCTGTGGAACCTGCAAACAGGTGAATTCATCCATACTTTTTTCGGACATTCCGCAACGGTTGATGCTGTGGCAATTAGCCCAGACGGGAGAATGCTGGTTAGCGGCAGTTTTGACAGAAAAGTTATTGAGTGGAAGCTGGATAAAAAGGCGATGATTCGCGAATTTTACAGCGATTTTGGGTCGCCGTACAGTCATCGTTACGGCTCCGTGTACTCGGTGGCTTTTAGTTGCGACTCTGGAGCGATTGCTAGTGCTAGCGGCGACCAGAGTATTAAATTGTGGAACCAGCGCAACGGAGAATTGGTTCAAAAACTTTCGGGACATTCTGACAAGGTTTTATCTGTTAGTTTTCGTCCTCAAAGTATGATGCTTGCCAGCGGCAGTGCTGACACAACTATCAAGATGTGGCTTGTAGGTATTGGGGAGAGTGTACGGACTTTTGTCGGTCATTCAGATTGGGTTTATGCGATCGCATTTAGTCAAGACGGCAAAATGATTGTCAGTGGAAGTGCCGACGCTACTGTTAAATTGTGGAATGCCGATACAGGGGAATTGATTAATACTTTGAGGGGGCATTCTGATGCGGTGATTTCGGTGGCGATTAGTCCGGATCGCGAAACTATGGCTAGCGGCAGTCGAGACGGTACGGTTAAACTCTGGAACCTGGAAACAGGAGAATGTTTGTGCAGTCTGGCTGGGTGCAATCCGGTGGCTTTTAGTCCTGAGGGTCAAACTTTAGTCACCGGTGGAGATGGCGGCGAAGTGTTAATTTGGCGCGCGTCTGTTTAGTTGGGCGAGATAAGTGACATACTTGTGAAGGCGATCGGTGTCAGTATCAAGTAAACGACTGGCCCAAGAATGTACATTAAGTTGCGATCGCATTTCTCGAAACACCGCAGCATCCCTGCGATTGTCTAGAGGAAAAACCCCAGCATCAAATCCAGCCGACTTGAGACGGCTAACAGTTCCCTCGCCATCTTGCACCCACAATTGAGGGTTAATGCGAAGGGGTTGACAGGAATATTCACCGACAACCATTCCCCCCACAGAAACGCTAGCACCTTCTCCACGATTGGAAAGTTCTTGCAAAATAGCTTTGAGGGAATTGAGTTTTTTGCCGTCTTGTATTTGCTGGGGTGTCAGCTTGACAATCACCATTTCTAAAACTTCGACAGGTTTTGTCGATCGTACAACGTTGACTGGTTCCGCCGCCCAAGAGTTGTTTATTTCCGATTCCGCCCTCTCTATTTCCTCTGTAATCTGTACTGTTTCAACCAGCTTGGCCGTGTCTACAATTATCTGAATTTCCTCCCCATCTTTCTCAATTTTTCCACTAATCTGTAAGATAGCATTCTCTACAATATAAGGCTTCACTTGTTCGTAAGCCTTGGGGAACACAACAGCTTTTATCTGATGTGTCAAATCTTCTAACTGCAAAATAGCCATCGCATCGCCTTTTTTGGTCACTACCATTTTGATAGCGCTGAGCATGACAATAACTGATACTTTCCCCTTTTTCTCTGCTAACTGTTCGAGAGTCACTACATCGGGGTCTGGGTTTACTTGCATGAGAAACTTTAGGGGATGTTCTGATACATAAAAGCCCAGCAATTCTTTTTCTAGACGCAATTTTTCCTGTTGGTCAAAATCTTTTACCACTTTAGATTTTGGCGCAGACTCATAGGTATTGACCGACTTCCCGAAGCTATTCGCACCTAACAAGTCAAAAAGATTACCTTGGCCGCTTTCTCGGTCTCTTTTGCGCTCTTGGGCCCATTTAATCACCCCTTCGAGGTCGTGTACTAATTGATTGCGGTTGTTTTCAATTTTATCAAAAGCACCGCATTGAATTAATGCTTCTAAAGCGCGGCGGTTGACAGAATGGAGATTTACGCGATCGCACAAATCAGCCAACGATTTAAACTTACCCCCTTCGTTCCTCGCTGCCAAAATATTTTCAATCGCCGCTTCTCCCACATTTTTAACAGCAGAAATTCCAAACAAAATTTTATCTTTTGCCGAGCCAGTCATCTGTTTGGGAAGCGGTGTAAAAGTAAGTTCCGAGCTATTAATATCGGGCGGCTCAACCTCAATACCCAGCTTGAGACAATTGGCAATATATTTCTGTACTTTATCCTGATCGCCCCTGTTAGCAGTCAGCAGTGCAGCCATGTATTCTAGAGGATAATTCGCCTTTAAATAGGCAGTTTGATACGTGATATAAGCATAGGCCATTGAATGGGATTTATTAAAGCAGTATTCCGCAAATTGCAGCATCTGCGCGAACAGTTTATCAGCAATTCTTTGACTGACTCCATTCTTAGTTGCGCCGTCGATAAAGGTTTCTTTTTGCTTCTGCATTTCATCAGCTTTCTTCTTGCCCATTGCACGCCGCAGCAAGTCAGCTTGCCCCAAAGAATAGCCCGCCAAATCTTGAGCCATCCGCATAATTTGCTCTTGAAAGCAAAGCGTCCCGTAAGTCTCTTTTAAAATCGGTTCTAATAGCGGATGATCGTACTCAACTGTTTTACCGTGCTTGCAGTCAATAAACTGAGGAATCAAACCTGCATCCAGCGGGCCAGGTCGGTAAAGTGCCAAAATAGAAGAAATATCATCCAGACAGGAAGGTTTGAGTTTTTTCACTACATCCAGCATTCCCGAGGATTCTAACTGAAAAATACCTTCTAAATCTCCTCTTTCTAAAAGTCTATAAGTTTTATCTACATCATTTGGTAGCTTTTTGATTCTGGCAAAAGCCTCTTGAGCTCTGCGTTCTATATCAGAAGGTAGCATTTCTGGATCGACAATTTGATTTTGGGTTTGCTTAATATAATCAACTGTTTTCTGGAGCGTTGTTAAATTTTTTAATCCCAAAAAGTCCATTTTCAGCAGCCCCAAAAATTCCAAATCTTCCATGAAATATTGGGTAATTACAGCACCCTCATTATTCTTTTGCAGCGGTACAATTTCATCCAACGGCTCTGAAGAAATTACTACACCTGCCGCGTGAACGCCATAGGTTTTGTTGGTTCCTTCAATGCGAATTGCCATGTCAATCCACTGACGAACTGGGACTTCTGTCCCTGTTTCTTCATTAATGCAAATAGTCTTTTCATAGTTTTCTTTGAATTCCTGTGCAGGTGTGTCATCGGAAATCATCACTTTAAGTTTTTCCGGTTTTCCCCGAGACACGGGAATTAATTTTGCCATTTCGTCTGCTTTTTTGTAGGGAATACCTAACACTCTGGCAACATCTTTCAAAACAGCTTTTGATGTCATTCTGTTGAAAGTAATAATTTGCGCTACGCGATCGCTACCATATTTTTCAGTAACGTATTTAATCATGTCATCTCGCCTTTCTATGCAGAAATCGCTATCAATATCTGGCATAGATTTGCGTTCGGGATTGAGAAATCGCTCGAATAGTAGTCCGTGGTGTACGGGGTCTATATTGGTAATTTTGAGGACGTAAGCAACTAGAGAACCTGCTGCAGAACCGCGTCCTGGACCTACGGGAATATTGTTATCTCTAGCATATTTTATGTAGTCCCAAACTACTAAAAAGTATTCTGAAAAGCCCATCTGCTGAAGCATTTTCAGCTCGTATTCTAGCCTTTGTTTGTAGACGGGAGGGATTTCATTTCTGGTGCGGGCTTTGAGGCGTTCTAAGAGTCCCAGCCATGATATTTCTTCTACATAAGTATCGGCTGTATGTTCTGGAGGAATTGGGATTGTGGGAATCCGAGCTTCTCCTGTCAGCTCGTATCTCGATACTTTATTTGCTACTTCTAAAGTGGTGTCGATCGCCTCTTTGATTGTTTCATCATCCAAATGGTCTCGAAACAGTTGCGCCATCTCGTCTGCGGACTTAAGATATTCAGTACCGCTGTAGCGCATCCGCTTGTCTTCTTCAATCAGTTTGTTGGTGTTAATACACAGCAAAGCATCGTGTGCTTCTACGTCGTTGCAGGAAATATAGTGAGAATCATTGGTGGCAATTATTTTAATCTTGAGTTCGCGGGCAATTTTGACGATTTCAACATTAACAATCCGGTCTTCCGGGGAACCGTGGTCTTGAATTTCTATATAGTAATCTTCCCCAAATACTTCTTTATACCAACTGGCTACTTCACGGGCAACATCTAGCTTGTTTTGGAGAATCATTTGGGGAACTTCGCCGCCCAAACAAGCACTGGTGACAATTAAACCTTCGGAGTATTGTTTGAGCAGTTCCTTGTTGATGCAAGGTCTGGCAAAAATACCTCTTTCAGGCATTCCCTTTAAGTGGGAAATTGTGGTTAGTTTGACGAGGTTTTTATAACCTTGGGTATTTTTAGCTAAAACAACTTGATGGTATTTTCTTCTACCTCGAACTTTTACTTCAATGTCGCCGTTGACGACATACATTTCGTTGCCAATAATCGGCTTGATATTTTTATTTCGGCAAACTTTGATTAGTTCGATCGCGCCGTACATCACCCCGTGGTCTGTAAGGGCGATCGCGGGCATCCCCAATTCCACCGCCCGTTCTGCGAGCTGCTGTAGCTGAGAAGCCCCATCTAGCAAGCTATAATCGCTGTGAATGTGCAAACCAACGAAGGACATAGGGATTTTAGATTTTAGATTTTAGATTTTAGATTCTACACTATCTGCGTGTCAAAGGGTAAAATAAAAAAACAATGTTTTATGTTACTTTTGAGATAATTTTGGTAGGGGATACGATGGTGCAGCACATCAGTTCGCCTCCGCCCTATTTCTTAACAATTATCAATTGTTGAGTTAAGAGTTCAAATTTATGCGTTAAAATATTGACTGCTAGAGTTAAGCATTTTCTATTATTTTTTCAGTAAAAAGCCAGGTAATTAAATGCTGCACAATTATAAATTAGCTCTAGAAGAAATTCCGCCACTTGCTCAAACTATTAGCGATCATTTTAGCAGTTTGCCTCAAGTTGTAGCGGTGGTTTTAGCAGGTTCTCGCACAACTATAGTTACGGATGAGTCGTCGGATTTTGATTTTTACGTGTATGTTGAAGAGGATATTCCTGTTGACATACGGGAGGCGATAGCGAGACAATTTTCCGATCGCATGGCAATCAACAATCAATTTTGGGAACCCGGGGACGAGTGGATAGATATTAAAACTGGCTGCGGTATAGATATTATGTACCGCAAGCCCGAATGGATCGAAGAAGAGCTCGATCGCGTCCTGGTCAAACATCAAGCATCAGTAGGTTATTCAACCTGTTTTTGGTGGAACGTTCTCACCTCAGTATCATTGTATGACAAAGACGGTTGGTTTCAGCAATTGCAAGCCAATGTCGATCGACCTTATCCAGAACAACTCCGTCAAGCCATAATTGCCAAAAATTATCCGATTTTGCGCCACCAGATTTTTTCATTTCACCACCAGTTAGAATCCGCTGTTTTGCGCCGCGATTCAGTAAGTATTATCCATCGAACAGCAGCTTTTTTAGGCAGTTATTTTGATATGGTTTTTGCGGTTAATTCTATCCCTCATCCGGGCGAAAAGCGCCTGATAGAAAGGGCAACAGCTTTGTGTTCAAAGTTGCCGGAAGATTTGGAGAGCCAAATACACACTCTAACTCATTCTATTTCGTTACCTGCGGGCGATCGCCAAATTTTACCTTGTCTTGATGGACTGGTTGACAGTCTCGATCGCTTGTTGATTGAGGCAGGTTTAATTGCTGCTAATTCTCTCGCTAAGTAGGTAAGTGCAAAAAAAACCAGAGTTCCATATCCTAGGGTTAGCAGTGTGTAACTCCCTAAAGAGCGATCGAACTTTTACAAATTTGCTTGTTGCAAATAACGCTCTAAGTCTTTAACTCGTTCTTGTGTCACCCTCGCTCTGCAATAACCGTAGGTAGAAGCAGCCAAAGTTCCACCTTCAAACTGTCCCATTTCATAATTGCAAGATTCATCTCTAAACTTGAGCCAAGTACGCTGTGCTACTATCAATCTTTGCTTTTGTTTGCTGTTGAGTTTCGGCTGAAGTTGCTGATATACTTGATTGAGTTTTCTGTCTGCGGCCTGAAACTCTTGACCGGAACACGTATTCTGCTCCTGTGTAGTTTGAGGACTTTTGCAGTTAGGCTGTTGGGCGAGTTGCAAGGAAGTGTTACTGGCTTTGCTGGGAAGCAAAAATCCGGCTGTTAACAACAGCGAACTCGCGGCTAATTTGATCCAAATAGTGATTTTTTTCAAAATAGTGATTTTTTTCAAAATATTTACCTCTTTTTCAATCTTTAATTTTTTCTGGTTGAACCGATCGCCAAATCCACCAAGCCGCCGCCCACAGAGTAAAATTGCCAATGAGAGTCATCGCCGCTTGCAGGGTAACGATCCATTCTAGGGCGGGAGAGTTGTCAAAATAGTGCCATGTACAGGCACACATAGCGCTGACGAGAGCGGGCAGCATTGCGGCGGAAAGGGCCCACCAGGCTCGGTTTTGAGTGACTTCGCCGTAAGTCCAAATTAACCAGATTGCGGCAATCCACTCGACGACGCTAGAGACGTGAATAATCCAGGTGGGAATTGACAAAGCGTGCATTTTTTGTATTGTGAACGAAGATGAAAGATTTATCGATCGGGACTTACGCAACTGTCATATAAAGAAAGTATGATGCGTCATACAATTTTAGATTAGCGATTTGAGATTTTATTAGATTTGCGATTTGAGCTGACTGATGACGTAAAGCCTTGAAGCTTGCTGACAGTAACATTTTTTTGTAGTAGGATCAAATCTAGAATCTCAAAAAAATCTAAAATCTAAAATAGTTAGATTCCCCATCACAAACAAATAAAAGAGTAGAAATGCGAGCAATTTTGTGCGGCTATTACGGTAAAGGCAACGGCGGCGACGAGGCGCTGTTGGCATCGCTACTGCAAATGTTACCAGATGGCGTGACGCCGATCGTCCTGTCTGGCAATCCTGTCGAGACAAATCAGCGGTACGGGGTAGCTGCGCGCGATCGCATGAATGCCTTTCAAGTTCTCGAAGCACTCCGCACCTCTGACGCGCTAATTTGGGGCGGCGGTAGTTTAATCCAAGACGCTACTAGCATTGCAAGCCCTTTCTATTATGGGGGTTTGATGGGATTAGCGCAGCGGATGGGCTTAAAAACTGTTGCTTGGGCCCAGGGAATTGGCCCTTTAAAGCGGGAAATGACTCGCAAGTTATCTCAGCGGTGTTTTGCTGGATGCACAGCCGTCAGCGTGCGGGATAAAGGTTCAGCTACTTTACTTGCAGATTGGCAAATTCCCTTTACTTTAGCGCCCGATCCTGTGTGGGCTTTGGAGAATTCTCCCGTGTCGGGTTTGTGGGATTTACCTGCGCCCAGAGTTGCTGTTTGTTTGCGTTCTCATTCTACACTAACTCCTGCCCGTTTGTCAATCTTAACTCAAGCTTTAGTTGACTTTCAAAAAGCAACTCGCACCTTAATTTTGCTGCTGCCTTTTCAAGCGTCTCACGACTTAGAGATTGCCCAACATTTGCACGAAGCGCTGCCCAAAAGGAGTCGCATCCTCAGTTTAGACGATCCGAGAAAATTGAAAGGAGTGTTCCGGGGAGTCGAAATGGCGATCGGGATGCGCTACCACAGTTTAATTATGGCAGCATCCGAAGAATGCCGCTGTTTTGCCCTCAGCTACGATCCCAAAGTCAGCCAGTTAATGGAAGAGCTAGAAATGCCAGGATACTTATTATCAGAATTGCCAGACGATCCTTATTTAATCAGCAAAACCTGGATAGAACACTATGCTAACGGCGACGCCTTATCGCCAGACAGGATAAAATTCATAGTAGAGCGATCGCTCTTTCATCGCGAAGTATTGCGAGCCGCGCTCCAGTAATCTCATTCAGAGGTGAAATAAAATGACAGTCAGTACAGCAGACTTAAAAATTACCTGGGAAAAATTGCCCGACGACTTCATTTTAGATGAGGAACCTGTGGAAAATATCGACCAGCCCTTGCTAGCTGCTGCCTTGCGCGAAATCCTAGAAATCGCAGGGCTAATTAACAGGAATATTAGTTGCCCCAAACATGGGAATTTGCGCTACATTAAACGGCAAGCTAGTTATCAAAGCTCCAGATTGGTTTTATACCCGCAACGTCCAGCCGCTTTCTAGTCAAGAAATTCGCCGTAGTTACACTCCCAACTTAGAAGGGGAAGTCCCGGCGATTGTTATGGAATTTTTATCAGCTAGTCCCAACGATGAATATTCTAGTAAACAAACTTATCCGCCGGGAAAATGGTTTTTTTACGAACAAGTATTGCGAGTTCCAATCTATGCACTTTTTGAGCCAGCCGCTGGAGTGTTAGAAGTATACCAGTTGGATTCATCAGGAAAATATGAAGTACAACCACCTGATTTAAACGGCCGTTATTGGATTCCAGGAGTTGGGTTATTTCTGGGGGTTTGGCAGGGAACAAAGGCCGAAAGAACGGGATATTGGTTGCGGTGGTGGGATGAGAGCGGAGAGATGTTATTGTGGGGAGCAGAAATGGTAGATAGGGAACGGCAGCGGGCCGATCGACTAGCTGCCCAATTAAGAGCAGCAGGCATTGAACCAGAAGCCTAATGCAATAATTAGAAATGAACAATCGTAAGTCTGGCATTTTTCATTTCTAATTCCTTAAAAAGTATTAGACAACCTCGCAAAAATCAATATTTATCTGCGTTAATCCACGTTAATCTGCCTTCATTAGCGGTTCAAAATTACATTCAGGAGATAGCAAAATTGGCAAGAGTAAGAGTGCGGGAACACGTCAATCCCCTATCAATTAGATATCAAGCATCTGCAAATCCCCCGGATTGGACTAAAATCTATGCCGACTTAAATTTACCGCTGCATTTAGATATCGGCTGCGGCAGAGGACGGTTTTTGTGGCACATGGCGCAAATCCAAACAGACTGGAATTTTTTAGGATTAGAAATTCGGGAACCTCTGGTAGAAGAGGCAAATCTTTGGCGGGACGAAAAAGGGTTGACAAATTTGCACTATTTGTTTTGCAATGCGAATAGTTCCTTGAAACCAATTTTAGAAACTTTACCCCCAGACACTTTGCAGCGAGTTAGCATTCAGTTTCCCGATCCGTGGTTCAAGAAAAAGCACCACAAACGGCGAGTGGTGCAGCAGGAATTAGTTAATGAATTGGCAACTTATCTGGCAATTGGCGGCGAAGTGTTTATTCAGTCAGATATTGAAGAAGTAGAAAGGGAAATGTGCGATCGCTTTTCATCTCACCCCAGTTTTAAACGTCAAAACGGCGACAACTGGCTAGCTGAAAATCCTCTACCTGTGGCTACTGAAAGAGAAATTGCTACTCTGAAACGGGGCGAACCAGTTTATCGAGCACTCTATCAAAAATAATGCTCGCTTTTGCAAACTCACCTTGGTAATAAATGTTATAACTTACATCTTGCACCTTGGTTAGGAACAGGCAAGATTCATGTTCCACAAAACTTAATTTTCTTGTGGAACGGGCATCTTGCCCGTTAATAAAAGAATTATTTCTAACTTAAACCCAAGACGGCAGCCACATCCGAATTTTCCATTCCATTTGCGACAAAGGCAGTCCCAAATAGATAGGCATCCAGAAAATAAAAGCACTCAAAACCAGAAAAATAATTGTTACCCCCATCCCTCGGAGTCGAGTTTTATGGCTGTGCAGCCACCTATCAACCCACCAAGCAAGTGCTAAGGCTGCAAACACAGAACAGCCCATATAATGGTACAAAAATATGCAGCGAGTGACCTTCACCCAAGGCAGCAAATTAGCGGCCCAATTAACTATTAAATATAACCCCAGCCACATTTCAGCAGTCGGCGGAAACAAAATCGGCCGCTGCTGTTCTATCGTGTCAACAGAAGCCTCGCTGCGCGTTTGCAGCCACACCAAAATCCGGTGAACTAAAACTCCTATTACTAGCAGTAAAGCTAAGGTTGACAGCCACCAAAGCAGTGGATTTCCCATTGCGTGAACGTCAAAAATTGCCTGAGTTGCACCTTCAGGTAAAGGCGGCAACTCCGGATCTGGTTGGCCATTGCTGCTAGCCGTTTTGTAGAAGTAAACTATGGGGCGCAGCATCAAAGGCCAACTGTACCACGTGGAACAGTAAGGATGCACGTCAGGTCCGCTTTTAATACGCTGGTGATAAGTTAAAATCTCCGTTTGCATCTGCCAGAAATTGGGAGTTGGATTAAAGTACAGGTGAGGAATCCAAGAGATGCTGTAAACTAGAATAGGAATAATAGCTAGACTCAAACAGAGTTCTATAAAATTGAGTTTAGTCAGTTTTTGTACTGGGCTTTCGGCAGGAATTAGAGGTGAATCTACCTCGCGGCTTTGTTCTTCATTTCCTCTGTTCCCCTGGATAAAACGAACTGCCCAAGCACAGATTAAAATTAGATAAGTACCGAAAAGAAACCATAATCCGTTCCATTTGATAGCAGCAGATGCGCCGAAACCTATTCCGGCGAGTACCAGCCAAAGCCAGCGCTTTTTGCCTTCGGCTTCTACGGATTTTAAAATAAATAACTGACCTAAAATTCCTAACAAAACTAGATAAATGTTGTTCAGCGCGTAGCGAGACTCAACTAAAAACAGACCGTCGCAGGCGATAAATAAAGCAGCAATAAAAGCAAAGGTGCGGCGCGGAACTAGCTGATAAGCCAGGGTTCCCACAACTAGCGGAATAAAGGAACCTGTGAGAGCATTAAGCCAGCGGTAATCCCAAGGAGAAAGCAGGGATCCGGCCATACTGTTGACGGCTGTTTTGCCGAAGGGAAGGTGAGTGCCGATCCAAATGCCGATCGCAATTATGTACTGGCTCAGAGGCGGGTGAGCATTGAAAAAGGGAGTTTTTGTGAGATAATCGTTGGCAAATTTAGCGTAGTAAACTTCGTCAAATACTAAAGTGTTAAATCGCTCTAGTTGCCAAAAGCGGAGAGTTAAGGATAAAAGGAAAACGCCGAGCATTCCCAGGGAAAAAATAACATTCGATTTGTTAATTTTTTTTTTGTTTATTTTCATAAAACAACAGCAAATAATAGATGCTAGATTTGAGGGCAATCGCTAATTTAAAATTCCTGAGTTGAGAGTAACGTAAAATAGGACTTGTGCAGAAACCGAATTTTTGGTAAGAAACAGGGTTTTTTGGAAACACCCGGTTTCTTAAAGCTGGCTTCTAATAATGCTTGGAGAGTGCAGCGAGAAGCATTAGCGACTATTGTTTCACCAAATGCTCCCGATCTAATTGGCAAGCAGGAAGGAAAAGCGCGCATCATAAGGTGCGATAGATTATGATAGCAGCTAATCATGTCTTTTTTGAGCGAGTGCTTATGAATCCCATACTTTCGATTTGGGGGCGTTGGGGCTTAGCTGTAGGTGCGACTATCCTAATGGGATCTGCCGCCGCGCCAAATCCCCAGACATTTGAAAGTTTTGCTGATTTCTGTGCCCACAAAGAGAATTTGCCCCCTGAAACCAGACATACGGTGGAGGTGTTGCTATCAAAAGCAAAAACACAAGAGTGCGATCGCGCTCAAAAAACCCTGACTAATCTCACAGAACTTTCCCTGATTCGCAATCAAATAGTCGATATCAAACCATTATCCAAATTCACCAATCTGAGAAAGCTCAACCTCAGTAGAAATCAAATAACAGATGTGCAACCCTTATCGGGACTGACTAATCTGAGATTTCTCGTCCTCAATTTCAATCAAATCTCAGACGTGAAACCATTATCGGCGCTGACTAATCTGACAGAGCTTTTCCTCGAAGCCAATCAAATCGTAGATGTAAAACCTTTAGCTGGGTTGACTAATCTAACAGGGCTGTCCCTCGCATCAAATCAAATTGTAGATGTGACACCTTTATCGACAATGACTGAGTTAAATTTTCTTTATTTGAGTGGCAATAAAATCGCAGATGTGAAACCATTATCGGGATTGACAAATCTGATACTGCTTTTCCTCGAATCCAATCAAATCGCAGATATCAAACCTTTAGCGGGATTGACAAATCTGACCGCCCTACACCTCAGTAGAAATCAAATCGCAGATGCCAAACCTTTAGCGGGATTGGTATATCTGACAACCCTCGATCTCAGTAGAAATCAAATCCCGGATGGGGAAGCCGATCGATTAATTGAGAAAAATAAACAACGATTAAATCAAAAAACAGATGAAGCCGAGCGATTGGTTCAGGAAGCTAGGCTATTATTCGCTCAAGAAACAGCAGCATCTGATCAGGAGGCCTTGCAAAAGTTTGATGCAGCGCGTTCGCTTTATCAAAGGCTTAGAAATCGGGAGAAGGAAGCTTACACGCTGCATCAAATGGGCTTCATTACTAATAGATTAGGAGACAGACAGCAAGCCCTGGACTACTACAAGCAAGCCCTTTCTTGGAATCAGACTGTAGCCGATCGCCCTGTGCAAGCCCTCATCCTCAACAACATTGGGGCCGTCTATTATGCTTTGGGAGAGAAACAGCAAGCCATCGACTACTATAACCAAGCCCTTTCCCTAATTCGGGAAATGGGCGATCGCCCTGAAGCAAGTATCAACCTCAGCAACATCTCGAACCTACCCGCAAACAGCGACACATCTTTGGGCGATCGCACTGCGGAAGCCACCACACTCAACAACATCGGCTTAGCCTACAGCGATTTGGGAGAAAAACAGAAAGCAAAAGAGTATTTCAACCAAGCCCTTCCCTTATTCCGGGCTGTGGGCGATCGGGCTAAGGAAGCAACTACCCTCACCAATATTGGCTTAGTCTATTCAGATTTGGGAGAAAAACAAACAGCCCTCGACTACTACAAACAAGCCCTCGATTTGAGACAAAAAGCGGGCGATCGGCGTGGAGAAGCCCTCACCCTCAACAATACAGGTACTACTTACTCAGAATTGGGAAAACAGCAGAAAGCAGAAGAATATTTCAACCAAGCTCTGCCACTGTTTCGCGCTGTGGGCGATCGTCCTGGGGAAGCTCTCACCCTCTACAATATGGCTAATATCAAAGGCGATCGAGGCAATTTAATCGCAGCCCTCACTGACATTGAAACCTCCATCAAAATCATCGAAAACCTCCGCACCAAAATTACCAACCACGAGCTTCGCCTATCATACTTTGCCACCGTGCAGGACTATTACCAGTTCTACATTGACCTGTTAATGCAACTGCACAAAACGCAACCCAAATCTGGTTATGATACTAAAGCCTTTCAAGCTAGCGAACGCTCCCGCGCCCGCACTTTATTGGAACTTCTTCAAGAAGCAAACGCCGATATTCGCCAAGGTGTCGCCCCAGAATTATTGCAGCAAGAACGCAATTTACAACAGCAACTTGATGCCTTAGAAACACGGCGAATCGAAACTATAAGCCGCCCCAATCATACCCCCACAGAAACAGCAGAATTAGACCAAAAACGGCAAACTTTACTAGGACAATATCAGGAAGTTCAAGCCCAAATCCGCTCCACCAGTCCCCGGTACGCCACCCTCACCCAACCGCAACCTTTAACCCTGGCACAGATTCAAGAACAAATCCTCGATCAGAATACAATTTTACTCCAGTATTCTCTAGGGAAAGAGCGCAGCTATCTGTGGGCTGTGACTAAAACCAGTCTCACCAGTTATGAATTGCCCAAACAGGTTGACATCGAAAAAGCCGCCCGCAATTTCCGCGATGCTGTGACTAACCCGCGCTACCGAAACATTCCCGATCGAGTGGCTGAAGCTAACAACACGCTCAGTCAAATTATTTTACAGCCCGTAGCAGCACAACTCGCTCAAAAACGCCTGCTGATAGTTGGCGATGGCATTCTCAATTACCTCCCCTTTGCCGCCCTCTCACTCCCCGAAACACCAGGTAAAAATCGGAATCAGCCTTTAATTGTAGACCATGAAATTGTGCTGCTGCCTTCAGCTTCCACCTTGGGAATCTTAAGACAAAACTACAATGACAGACAACCCCCAACTCGGACTTTAGCAATGCTCGCCGATCCAGTTTTTAGCGCTGACGATGAACGACTCAGAATCCAGTCTAATAGCGCCAATCCCCAAGCAATAGAATCAGTAAATCTCGGTTTAAGCCGCTCTAGCCGCGCCAATAACATACAGTTGAGCCGTTTAAAATTTACACGCCAAGAAGCTCACATCATTCAAGCGTTAGTACCAGCTAATTCTCGCACCGAATCTTTGGATTTTGCAGCCAGCCGCGCCGCAGCAACCAGTCAGAACTTAAGCCAATATAAAATCATTCATTTTGCCACTCACGGTTTAGCGAATAGCACTAACCCGGAACTATCAGGAATCATCTTGTCACTGGTAGATGAAAAGGGCAATCCCTTAAACGGATTTCTGCGGCTTACTGATATTTTTAATCTGAAGTTAGCAGCAGATTTAGTAGTGTTAAGTGCCTGTCAAACCGGAATGGGGCAGATCGTTCAAGGCGAGGGGATGGTAGGATTGACACGGGGATTTATGTATGCAGGGGCTCAGCGAGTCGTGGTGAGTTTATGGAATGTGGATGATGAAGGAACAGCTACTTTAATGTCGAGTTTCTATCAGGGAATGCTGCAAAAAGGGTTAACGCCAGCGGCAGCATTGAGGGCCGCACAACTGGAAATGTGGAAGCAGGAAGAGTGGCGTTCTCCTTATTATTGGGCGGCTTTTACCCTTCAGGGGGAATGGCGATAAATTTTAGGAAAAAAACCAGCATTAATTCCCATTCCGGGCGAGTGTAAGTCTGGCGAGAACTTTTTGCGGTGAATCTGGATACCAAAAAAAGCGGCTCCGCTTCCTGCAGAACCGCCGTCACAGAGGATGAAAAATCAAAACTTAACGCACAACACCCTGTACTGAAGGTGATTCAATTGTTTTCATGAAGTACAGCTTCACTAATTGCCAGCCGTTCGACAAATACAAAGGCAATTTTTGGAAGAACTGCAAGAATTTCGGAGTATTAGAAGCAGCAATTGTAGTCAACTTCTGATTGTTCTTGAGGCAAACATCCAGTCGTTCATAAAATTCTGGATTGTTCACGTCCAGCATGACGGGGAAGACGCGGCCTGCTGTTTCGTTGGTCTTTTTAATCACTTCAATGTCGTATTCGCGAGCATCGAGACCGAGCGATCGATAAAAACCGGCGCGCTGGATATCATTGAGATACATTGTCGCGAACACTGACAGCAAGAAGAAACGGCACCAAAGCTTAGCGCGCCAATCGTTCAACATCTGAGGCTGAGCTCTCATCACCGCATCGAAGAAATCTCCGTGGCGGTTTTCATCCTGGCACCAATTTTCAAAGAATCGGAAAATCGGATAAATCTGGTCTTCAGGATGGGCCTTTAAGTGCTGATAAATGGTGATGTAGCGCCAATAACCGATCTTTTCAGACAAGTAAGTCGCGTAGAAAATAAACTTCGGCTTAAAGAATGTGTAACTGCGGCTCTTTGTCAAGAAACCCAAATCCAGGGACAAATTAAAGTCCGAGAGAGCTTTGTTGAGGAAACCGGCGTGCCGCGCTTCGTCCCGCGACATCAGGTTGAAACCCTCGGCGAGCACTGGATTTTTGTCTTTGAGCCTGCGTCCCAATTCTTTGTAAAGCAAGAACCCAGAAAACTCAGCGGTGCACGAACGTTCTAGAAACTCAATGAACAACTGGCGTTTTTCGCCGTCAATGTGATCCCAAGATTGAGCGAACTCCTCATCCCGCACGAAGTGGTTTTTGTTGTAGTCAACGCGGAACTCTTGGATAATTGCTTCTAGTTCGGCTTCATTTACCGAGATGTCCATTTTGGCCATCTCGTCAAAGTCGGTTGTGTAAAATCTCGGCGTGAGAATAGTTTCTTTGGCTGGGGCTTTCACTCCCGGCCGCAGTTCTTCAAAAGTGGGTTTTTTGAGGGAATCTACCATATTTTTATTGGATTTCTGCTTATAACTACTCGCTTGTTTCAATTGTCGGGTACTGCGGGCGATCGCGCTCGTGTATGTCCGGCCAGCGCTGGCGGCGCGCTTGGTTTGGCGCTCCGTGTGGAATCCCGGTCTAAGCTGCTGTAATTTCCACGCCCTCCAGTTTACCAAGCTCTCGCCCGCGCAAATATGTTACTGGCGTTAAGAATTGCTACGCAAAATTACTCATGGGCTTCCAGACAAGGTATTGGGAAACCAAATTCTGCCTTTTGTCAGTTTATTAGGCTACCACACAAATAAATTCCCATGTCAAGCTGTTTAAACACCAGACAGAAAGTACACAATGTATAGAGGGACTCCAATTCTTAGAATAACCAGGCAGGACGGTCAGAAAATGAGCAATTTAGGTGTTAGTTACCTTTTATGGGCAGCTTGTTTTTTCGGCCCATTCGGACTCCACCGCCTCTACAACGGCAAGATTGGTACGGGTTTGCTGTGGCTGTTTACCTTTGGTTTGTTTGGGTTTGGGCAATTGTTTGACTTGCTGCTGCTGCCGAACATGGTGGACGAACACAATGCCAGTCTCAGGGGCAAACTCGGCGTATCTCGCGAAGGTATACCGCTATATCCCAGCAGCGGGGCGATCGCCGCGACATACCCCAAGCAAACTCCAGACCAGTTAGGGGTTAAACTCCTGAAAGCAGCTTATACAAAGAACGGAAGATTATCTGTCACCCAAGGGGTGATGGCAACCGGCGCTACCTTTGCCGAAGTGGAAGAGGCTTTCACGGCAATGCTCAAAACCGGTTATGTGAGTATCGAGAATGATGCCGTAACTGGCGTCGTGATCTACCACTTTCACGAACTTTAGCTGCTGCGGGTGCGTTGCCTAGGGGATTTTGTCTATTTTTCCAGAAGCTAATCGCTGACGCACCCTACTACTTGATATTGCTGACCGAGCAGTTGTTGCGGTTTTTCGAGTAAGCATTGCCGGCAAAATCGGCTAGAATGTTTGTTTGTCTATATAAGCAAGCAGAAAGTATTTAGCGTCATGGCAGTCCCTAAGAAGAAAACCTCCAAATCCAAGAAGAATATGCGTAAGGCCACATGGAAGCGCAAAGCTGTAGTGGCAGCTCAGAAAGCTCTGTCTCTGGGCAAATCTGTTCTGACTGGGCGTTCCAACAGCTTCGTGTATCCCGGCAATGAAGAAGAGGAGGAAGAATAGAAAGGGAATACCGGGCATGGGGCGAACCCGATGCCCGATCGATCAATCCTTTTTTGCTGTGGGTAAAATCAGCATGGCATCGCCAAAGGAATAAAAGCGGTACTGTTGCTCGATCGCTTCTCGGTACAAATCCAACAGCCGAAGCCTTCCAATCATCGCACTTACCATCATCATCAAAGTAGAGCGGGGCAAGTGAAAATTGGTAATCATCCCCTCTACAACCCGCCACTTGTAACCAGGGTAGATAAACAAATTGGTCGGGCCGCAAAAAGGTTGCAAGGAAAAATCGCCACTCGCGGCCGCGGCTCCCTCTAAAGCTCGGACTGCTGTTGTACCCACGGCAACGATCCGCCCGCCTCGGGCTTGAGTTTCCCGGATTTTCTCTACGGTGGCGGCGGGTACTTCCACCCATTCGCCGTGCATTTTGTGAGCCGTCACGTCTGCTACCTCCACCGGGCGAAACGTCCCTACTCCGACGTGTAAGGTGACAAAAGTTTTTTCGATTCCCCGCTGTTCCAAGCGGCTAAACAATTCTTCGGTGAAGTGCAGGCCTGCTGTGGGAGCAGCCACGGCCCCAAGCCTCTCGGCATAAACAGTCTGGTACTGTTCCGCTGAAGCTTGGGAATTTTCGATGTAGGGCGGCAGGGGTACGTGGCCGTATTCGTCCAAAAACTTCACCAGATTCTCATCTGTGGGGATGTCAAACTCCAGTAGCCGTCCCCCTGTTGCGTCGTCCCTCTCTATAACTGTCGCAGTCAATCGACGACGATCGGGCATCGTGGCATCGGGAAGGCAACAGCAAGGAGCTGTGGTAGAGTCCTCACAGGCAGGCGCTATGGGATCAAACTCAATTTTTGCTCCCAACTTTAAGCGTTTCCCCGGTTTAACCAAAGCCAGCCAACAGTTGTGCTGCCGTTCTTCCATCAGCAATATCTCCACAGCCGGGCCGTTGGGTTTGTGCCCGTAGAGCCTCGCTGGCAGCACGCGGGTGTTGTTCAGTACCAGCAAGTCGCCCGGTTGCAGCAAATCGGGTAAATCCCTAAAAATCCGGTGTTGGTGGCTGCTGGGAGAATCTACAGCCAACAAGCGAGAACTGTCCCTCGGCACTACGGGATTTTGGGCAATGCGCGAGGGCGGAAGTTCGTAGTCGTAGCCGTCCAAAGACCAGTCCATCTCTGTCATCGAGTGAATTCCTGTGCGATCGATCTGTCAACTGGGTAACAAATTGGGTAAAAACCCCCATGCAAAGTCGGGTGCTTTTCCCCTTGTGGTGGCGGGTATAGCCCGCGAGGATAGAGGTGTAGCATCAGCTTTGCTCATAAGGATCGTTATGGAATACCTCTACTACATCGCCAATACTAGCCTTACTCTGAGAGTCGTGGATTACCTACGCACGGCTCATCATCTTCCCTTGCAATTTATCACTGTTATTCACCAAATTGACGGCTGGGTGGTAAAGGTGAAGATGAGCCAATATTTAACTCCCGAAATGCACGGGGATTTTCGGGCTTTTATGAACGAACTCGGGATTCCTTACGATCCTGAAATTCGCTTGCAAATGGCGCTTTGGAGTTTGGAAACCGGACAGTCGCCGCTGAGCGTGATGCGCCGCTACCAGGTGGCCGTGGTTTGTCACGGCAGCCCTGACCGTAAGGAAATTGAAGCGTTTCGCCAGCAGTTTGTCAAGGGTCT
Source organism: Microcoleus sp. Pol12B3 (assembly GCF_036701355.1). Taxonomy (NCBI): domain Bacteria; kingdom Bacillati; phylum Cyanobacteriota; class Cyanophyceae; order Oscillatoriales; family Microcoleaceae; genus Microcoleus; species Microcoleus sp. Pol12B3. The sequence continues at coordinate 126,432 of NZ_JAUBQS010000003.1, read as the reverse complement.
GGGATATTGCCCGGAAACTCTGGCCTAGATTGCTACGCATATACATTAACTGTGATGACAGAACAGGAGAGGGAGAGAAGGGGAAAGCGGGAGAAGATTTAACGCTTTTTTCAGCTCCGTTAAAGCTCAAGAAAGAAATGCGCGACAGCCTAGGCAAGTTAACAATTAAAAATTACCTAGTGGCATTCGTTTGAGATTTTACCCTCTGAATTTTAATTATATATTTTTAAATGCTAAAAGCCGATCGAATGTATTCTTGCAGGGTGAGTCGGTAGTTTCCTGCAAGGGAATATTGAGAACTCGCTGCTGTTAATGGTAATAATATTTGCTTAGTGTTTTGTTGTGAAGGTTCGCACCTGACTAAGGCGACATCAAAGCGACAAGAATTATTTGCTAAATCTGGGTGAGTGCTTAAAAATATTTCGGCTGTTTGCCAAAGTTTGGCTTGTTTTGTGGTAGTAATAGCCAACATTCCACCCGCATCCCAATTTCCCCGGCGGCGAGTTTTTACCTCTACAAATGCTAATGTTTGGGAATGGGGAATGGGGAATGGGGAATTTTCGTTACCTATGTTGATTTCGCTTTCTTCATCTCTTCCGAGTGCGATGATGTCAATCTCTCCCCAGCGACAGCGCCACTGGCGGTGCAAAATTTCCCAGCCTTGCTGCTGCAACCACTCGGCGACTAAGTTTTCTCCCAATGTGCCGATATCCCTAGAGTTTGGGGATTGGGAGGAATTGGAGTCAGCCGTGGCTAACGGGCGATTCCCTAGGGGATAGCTACGGTTGACGCTCTTTCTGGTAGAATTCAATTCTGAACTTTCACGACTGCCCATTAGCTTGAACTTGTATGATGATTTCTCGAATTCGCCAACATATTTATACTTTCTTGCTGAGTTTTGTTATTTTAGCAGTAATTGCCGCTGGGGCGATCGGTATTAATCCCGCACCTGCTTTCGCTTTGGATCACGACAAAGAAATCCTAGTCGGCGCTGATTTTACTGGGCAAGTTCTGACTGACGACAGCTTTAATAAAGCCAATCTTCGCAACAGCAATTTTACCAATGCAGATTTGCGGGGCGTCAGCTTTTTTGCGGCCAATATGGAAGAAGCAAATTTAGAATGCGCTAATTTCACGGGTGCTACTTTAGATTTAGCTCGCATGATGAAAGCGAATTTAACTAATGCTATCCTTGAGGGTGCTTTCGCTTACAATACCAGGCTGGAAGGAGCTATCATTGACGGTGCAGATTTTACTGAGACACTGCTGCGAGACGATATGATAGAAAAACTTTGTAAAGTGGCAAAAGGGACTAATCCGGTGACGGGTAGAGATACTCGCGAAACTCTTTTTTGCGATTATTAAAAGGCTCGTTGAATAAAGGAATAAAGCCCTTACTACAAACCATTTTGGAGTAAGGGCTTTATTCCTTCTACCAGTAAAAAAATAATGTAACCGCAGGCAAGCTTCAAACCTATATCGAATGAGTCATCCCCAATCAAAAATCAAAAATCAAAAAAGGTATTAGCCCCAAGGCACGGATGTTAAATCGTAAAAATTAACTTGACGCAGCCGCTCTAATTCCTTGAGCCATTCTTGTTCGGCACAAAATAGTTGGTGATATTCTATCGCCTCTTCGCCACTGCTAGCTGCCTTGGCTTTTTCCCACATATTGAGTGCAATCCGGCGGCGCTTCATGCTGATAATTTGCTCGATACAGGCGAGGGCAGATCTAATTACTAGAGGTGCGCGATAAACGTTTCTTTCTGAGAACTCATTTAAGTGAAATAAATGCGAGATTTGATTGAGTTGATTCGGATATTCAAGAAAGCTATCTTGCAATTTTAATATTAACTCAGAAGGCGCTACTTGTAAAGACATTTTGTGCAATATTTCTGCATTCACAATCTGATGCCACAAAAATCTGTGGTGAGAAAGGCTAAACTGCACGTCTCTAGCTTCTATTGCTTCTCTGACATCTTGGCGGTATTCGGGACAGTGCAAATAAATCTGCAATAATTGCGCTTCTGCTTCTTCTAAAAGACTGCGGGCTACGGCAGATAAGCTGGATTTTGAGTTTTTGTTTTCGCCGCTTGCACGCTGCTTTTTATATTGTTTGTTCGGCTTGAGCTTGTTTCTAATTAACAGGGGCATTGTCAAAGCTTCGTCTTGACTCTGCCGCTTTGCCCAATCGCTGACTACTTGATTGAGTAAGTTTTCAGCAATCATTTTTGTGAGTCTAAAATCTCCTTTACTGAGAATTTCGGCGCATTTTTGCAGGTAATGTGCTAGCTGATTGTCGTCAGTGATATTAGTTAATAAGTTAATGATTTTTTTGGTAACTTGCTGGGAAGTATCGGCTTGCTTCAAATCTTGATTGACGAGCATTTGTTGCAGTTGCCAGTCGAGCCACAACGGAGCATTTTCGAGCAATTCTCGATATTGTTCTGGGGAGTATGTTTTGAGGTATTCATCGGCATCTTTGCCGTCGGGAATGTTGAGCACCCGCAGTTGCACTTCTCCTTGATAAGCGAGTTTTTCTATTTCTCCAATCGCGCGTTCTGCTGCTTGAGTTCCTGCTTTGTCGGCGTCGAAGTTGAGGATAATTTGTTTGGAGTCAGTGTACCGCAATAACTGCCGTACTTGGTTTAAACTTAAGGCTGTGCCGAGGGAAGCGACGGCGTTGGAGATGCCGGCGGCCTGAAGTGCGATCGCATCAAAGTACCCTTCTACCACCACTGCGCGATCGGCTTTGCTAATGGCTGTTTTTGCTGTATCTAAGGCGAATAAAGTTTTGCCTTTGTCGAACAGTTCTGTTTCGGGAGAATTGAGGTATTTCGGCTGTTCGTCACCGAGAGCTCTACCGCCGAAACCGATGACTCTGCCTTGGGTGTCGCGTATGGGAATCATAATCCGATTGCGGAAGCGATCGTAATAACCGCTGCTGCCATTTTTTCGGGGTACAATTAATCCAGCTTGTTCTACTAATTGCGCCGGATAGTTTTTCTGTTCTACTAAATAACTGTAAAGTGCTTCCCAACCTTGGGGTGCATAACCTAATTGAAATTGTTGGATAGTTTCTTCGCTTAGCTGGCGCTCTGATTTGAGATATGCTAAGGGTTCTTCTCCTTGGGTTTGTCGCAAAGCGTGTTCGTAAAAGTTGGCTGTTAGTGCTGAGATTTCATAAAGTTGTTCCCGCAGAGAAATTTGCCGCTGCAATTCTTGTCGGTGTTCTGGTTCGACTGTTTTGACGGGGACTTGATAATTTTTAGCTAATTCTAATACTACTTCGCTGAAAGGGCGTTTCTCCAGTTCCATGAGAAACTTAAAAGCATTGCCGCCTGCACCGCAGCCGAAACAATAATACATTTGTTTGCCGGGACTGACTGTAAAGCTGGGAGATTTTTCATCGTGAAAAGGACACAAACCTACAAATTCTTTGCCGCGTTTTCGCAACACGACGCGACCGGAAATAACGTCTACTATGTCGGCTCTTTGTTTAACTTCTTCGATTGTTTCTGGATGCAGCCGGGGAACTTGCATAGGGTTATTTGAGGCGAATTAAAATGATGTTTATTTTGAGCGATCGCACTTTAGTAAAGCACAAAACTGACTTCCAGGACTTGCACACAAAAACTCAAGCGTTCCGGTTTTTTGTACCAGGGCTGCTCGCTGTTAATATGTGTTTTATTAAAAAACCCGGTTTCTCCGTAAGGCATAACTTTATTGTAAGATATTTACACTAACTGTAAGGAGCATCGAAAATAATGCGAATTTTAATTATGGGCGGTACTCGGTTTATCGGGGTTTATCTTACTAAGATTTTAGCAGCACAAGGGCATGAAGTGGTGTTGTTTAACCGGGGCAACAAGCCTGTACCGGTTGCGGGCGTAAAACAGATTCAGGGCGATCGCACAAATGTTGAACAACTGCAAGAAAAGTTATCGACGGTCGAGTTTGACGCTGTTTTTGACAACAACGGCCGCGAACTCAGCGATACAAAGCCTTTAGCTGAAATATTTAAAGGGCGGGTGCAGCACTTTGTTTACATGAGCTCTGCGGGGGTTTATTTGAAGTCGGATCAAATGCCTCATATCGAAGGGGACGCTACCGATCCTAAAAGCCGGCATTTGGGTAAATGCGAAACCGAAAATTACTTGGCCGCATCGGGTTTGCCTTGGACTTCGATTCGCCCGACATACATTTACGGTCCCCAAAATTATAATGATTTAGAGGCTTGGTTTTTCGACCGCATTGTGCGCGATCGACCGATTCCGATTCCCGGTAACGGAATGCACTTCACGCAGTTGGGGCACTGTCAGGATTTGGCTAAAGCAATGGCGGCGGTTTTGGGCAACTCTAGGGCGATCGGGCAAATTTACAACGTTTCGGGCGATCGATTTGTCACCTTTGACGGTTTAGCCCGCGCCTGCATTCAAGCGGCAGGCAAATCCCCTGATGCTATTAAGATTGTACACTACGATCCGAAACAATTTGACTTCGGCAAAAAGAAAGCTTTTCCGATGCGATTGCAGCACTTTTTTGCTTCAGTTAATAAAGCTGTCACCGATCTTAACTGGCAGCCGGAATTTGATTTACTTTCTGGATTGAAAGATTCTTTTCAGAATGATTATGTAGTTTCGGGACGGGACAAAGCTGAGATAAATTTTTCAGTCGATGATGAAATTTTGAAATCGGTTCAAAGTTAAGTTAGAGTGGGAGCATCCCAATGCCAGCAAAAATGTAGAACCCCACCCTCACCCTCCCCCCTCCGTAAGGGGAGGGAACAAGAAAGAAAGCAAATGGAACTAAATTAATGATTGAACAACTGCATCATGGATTTCACCCGGAAATTTATTTTATGGAAATTCAAACTTCCCAGTGGTCGTTCGACCAATTAAAAAATTTAGAGAGGCTATATTAGATTTTTCAAATGCGGAAGATTTAACAGCTTGGTTGGAAGCTAATTCTCCAAAAGACTAGGAAATATTAGGTAAATCTCATGCTTGGAATAACACTCAGCAATCGCTACAGCATTATCCGTCACTTGGGAGGCGGCGGATTTGCTCAAACTTACTTAGCTGAAGATAAGCAGCTACCAGGCAATCACCTCTGCGTCGTCAAGCAGCTTAAACCTCAAGCAACCGATCCGGAAACTCTACAGGTAGCTAGACGTTTATTCGATACCGAAGCACAAGTTTTGTACAAATTGGGAAATCACGATCGCATTCCCCGACTTTTTGCTTTTTTTGAAGAGAATCAAGAGTTTTATCTCGTTCAAGAATTTATAGAAGGTCACGATTTAAGTCAAGAAATTACGCCTGCTTCTCCTGGGAATGCGGGAGTTATGCAGGAAGATCAAGTTATTTGTATATTGCAAGAACTTCTGGAAATTTTAGATTTCGTACACCAGCAAAATGTGATTCACCGCGATGTCAATCCCCGCAATATCCTCCGCAGAGATAGAGACGGAAAATTAGTTTTAATTGACTTCGGCGCAGTCAAAGAAATTACTACTCAAATCACCAATCCTCAGATCAAAAATAGCTTGAGTGTCAGCATCGGTACTCCCGGTTATATGCCTAGCGAACAAGCTCACGGCAACCCGAAACTTAGCAGCGATATCTATGCCGCAGGTGCGATCGCAATTCAGTTCCTGACGGGCATCAATCCCCACCAAATGCCAAGAAACCCCGATACAGAGGAAATTATTTGGCAGGACAAAACATCAGTCAGTCCTGAATTTGCCAAGATTTTAGATAAGATGGTAAAGTACGATTTTCGCCAGCGTTATTCTAGTGCCGGCGAAACGCTGCAAGCTATTAAAGAATTGAAAAATTATTTCAGCGGTACAGTTCCTGTATTACCTCCGGTTGCTGCTGCGAATAAGCCTGTAAAATCCCGAAAAAAACTCTATTTAAAAATATTGTCGATCGCCAGTTTAATTGGCGTCAGTATTATAGCATCTATTTATGGTGTAAACACTTTTAATTCTGCCAATGCAACTGATTTGTACAACCGAGGCAATACTCTTTACAATTTAAGCCGATTTGAAGAAGCTCTGGCAGCTTACGAGCGAGCAATAACTCTCAGACCGGACTACGCGGAAGTTTGGCAGGAAAAAGCCAAAACTTTATATGAATTGAAAAAATACCAAGAATCGCAGTCAGCTTATGATAAAGCCATAGAATTAAAGCCGGAATACTTGGAAGCTTGGACGGGACGCGGTTATGCTTTGGAGAAGTTGCAACAGTCTCAAGAGGCGATCGCATCTTTTGATAACGCTTTGAAAATCCAGCCCGACTATGCCGCCGCCTGGGAAGGCAGAGGCGATACTCTGTTAGATTCGCAGCGGTACGAAGAAGCGATCGCCTCCTACGAAAAAGCGGTACAGTTTCAGCCAAATTTGTACGGTGCGTGGTACAATCGGGGGCAAGCTTACCAAAAATTAAAACAGTACGATCGAGCCGTAGAATCCTATCAAAAAGCAGTTGAAATTAAATTCGATAATTTTGAAGCTTGGTATAACTTAGGCAATGTTTTCCTAGAATTAAACAAAAATAAAGAAGCTTTTGAAGCCTACGAAAAAGCCGTGCGGTTTCAGCCAAATTTTTATCAAGCCTGGTACAGTAAAGGCATCGCTTTGCTAAAAATGCGCCGACATGAAGAAGCAGTAGAAGCTTACGAAAAAGCTGTTAAATTAAAACCGGATTATTATCAAGCGTGGTACAATTTAGGTTGGTCGTACCACGAATTACGCAAGTATGAACAAGCAATTGAGTGTTATAACAGAGCCTTAGATTTAAATCCGAAAGAATATCAGGCGTGGTACAATAGAGGAAATGCTCAGTACAATTTGAATCGGTACGAAGATGCGCTAGTGTCTTACAACGAAGCCGTTTATGTCAAGCAAGACTACTCCGAAGCCTGGTACAGCCGCGGTAATGCACTTGTAGCGGTAAAAAGATACGAAGATGCGATCGCCTCCTATGACAAAGCAATTCGCTACAAACCGGATTACGGAGCGGCAATGGAAGCAAAAAAGCGGGCAGAAAGTCAGCTAGGAAGCAGCCCGCTAGAATCCCAAAAACAACAACAACAATAATTGTCATTAGTCCCCCTCTGCTAGGACTTTGGGTGTAGTAATGATTTCACGCTCCCAATAATCGTGGGGTAAGTTATCTTTTAGCGAACAGCGGGAGAAATTAAGGTAACTCGGCGGCTGTCTACTAACATCGGCCAAAAACCTCGATCGCTCAATGTTTTTACCGCAGCAGTAGCGGCGTTTTGATCCGTTGTATAAGCGACGAATAAAAAGGGACGCTGGCCGTAGGAAGCTAAGCCTACTTGCGTGCCTAATGCTTGCCTGACTTGGGCGGCTAATTCCGGTTGGTTGAAGTAATCTACTAACACTGCATAACCAGGACCCAGGGGTTGGGGATTGAAGGCAAGATTGCCGCTGGGAGAATTGGTTATTGGTTCAGAACCTGGTGCTGGCTGAGGGTTGTAGACTGGCAAATTTTGGGGTAGCGCCGCTGCGGGCGATCGTACTACGTAAGCTTGCAATCCGACAACATCTTCGATGTATTTCACCCAATCGCTGGCGATTTGCGAGTCCCGAAAGCCACCCACTCGCGTCACCGTGTCATTAATGTACCGACAAACTGTGTTGTTAGTATTTCCAGGGAAAGAGCGTTTTGCTCTTTCTTGCTGTTCGGGTGTTGGGGTGACAATTAACAGTAGATATTCATCGGACTGGGGCGGTTGGCAGCCCGACTGAGCTTTAACAGAACTCGATAAAATTGTCAATACCAAAAGGGCGATCGAAGTAGCAGAAAATAGGGGGAGAGACAAAATAAATTTGTACAATTTACCCCTAATTATTGTTAGTTGTTTCGTCTGATATTTTGCTATTTTGTTCATGCTGTCTGTAGGGATGCAAGGGCATCGGGAATAGTTGCTGACGGTGCTTGAAATTCACCTGTCAGTACATATTCTAATCGCAGTTTCAACCAGGTGATAAAGACAGGATCGGTAGAAATAATAGCGGCGGCTGGCTGAGGGCATTTTGCTTTAACTTCTGCCATTGTCGGTGCTTCTAGGAAAGCCGGCTGTTTGACCAACCAGAAGTCTATTTGTTTTTCTTGTTCGTTGTAGTTGCGAGTTCTTTCTTTAAACACTTCATCTAGGGCTTCTTCTTCTAGCAAAAAGCGTTGGCTGGCTAAAACGTAGTAGTAGGTTTGCATTTTTCTGGGTTGTTAGAGGTTGACGGTTAGCGCTTAATGCCACCTGTACCGACCAGTTTTGCTGGTCAGGGGCGGGTTTGCCGAGTTGCGGTTGTTGGAGAGTTCTAGACTCTTGTGCCGTTTACTTTACCTTATTTGCTGTCATCTTGGGTAGATGCAGAGCAAGTCGCCTCAGAAAAATCGTTGGTGGCGAGAGTGGAGGGAGTTGTGAGAGTTGCGAGATGTGCGAGATTTGCTGGTTTTTTGGGGATTTGGGCAATTATTTTTCGGGCTGGTGATTTTCGGGAAAATTGAGGTGACAATAGGAAATTAGATGGAATTGCAGGTTGAATAATTACTAATTATTGAGGTAAACAGAACGCTGTTAAACCGGATTGGGAGTGGTTTGCATATGAAAATACTTCAGACAGTTTTTGATTGGGAACCCTAAAAAAAGGCTTTGATGGTGATCGATGTGCTCGCGGGAAAATCAAGGGTTTGTGACTACTACCTAAAAACAGTCCTAACTATTGTATTAAAAATGTAAAATGTGTGGATTGATTTCCTCTCGGCGGAATAGACATCGCCCCGCTGTCACTTCCCCCATCCCACCAAAAGCGATCGCCCTCCGCCCCTGCTCAAATAAGCTCAACAAATCAGCTAAATTTGTTGCCCACGTACTGCTGCCAAAGGCTAAACTAATCTAAGTTTTACCATAAAATTTTCTCCCCCTTCATGAACATCGCTTATTTAGTCAACCAATATCCCAAAGTCAGCCACAGCTTTGTCCGCAGAGAAGTCCTAGCGGTTGAAAATTGCGGCATGAAAGTCGCACGTTTTTCGATCCGATCCTGCGAGTCAGAACTCGTTGATGGGGCCGACAAACTAGAGCAAGAATTGACTAAAGTAATCTTAGGAGTTGGTGTAAAGGGGTTAGCGTGGGGTTTGCTGCGCGTTGCCGCAACTAGACCCATTCGATTCATCGAAGCTGTGCGGTTAATGTTCAAAGTTGGCTGGCACTCGGAACGGGGGATTTTGCTGCATCTAGCTTATTTAGCAGAAGCTTGCATTCTTTTAAATTGGTTTGCAGAATCCGGTACAGCACACGTTCACGCTCACTTCGGGACAAATTCCACAACAGTTGCAATGCTGTGCCGCGTGCTTGGCGGCCCGACTTACAGTTTCACCGTTCACGGCCCTGAAGAATTTGATAAAGCGACACTTCTTTCCTTAGACGAAAAAATTAAACGATCGACCTTTGTAGCGGCAGTTAGTTCCTTCGGTAAAAGTCAGCTTTTTCGGTGGTGCGATCGCACTTTTTGGTCAAAAATTCACGTCATACACTGCGGCGTAGATGCCGCATTTTTAGCTGCACCCTACGTCCCCATACCCCCAGCACCGCGCTTAGCTTGCGTTGGCCGGCTCAGCGAACAAAAAGGTCATTTGTTATTGCTAGAAGCTGCTAACTTGCTAGCAGTTCAAGGCTTAGAGTTTAAGTTGGTACTCGTAGGAGACGGGCCGCTGCGATCGGATATTGAAAAGCAGATTCTGCAACTCGGCCTGCAAAATCATATAGAAATTACCGGGTGGGCCAGTGGCGATCGAGTTCAGCAAGAGATTTTAGGTTCACGGGCAATGGTATTGCCGAGTTTTGCTGAAGGTTTGCCCGTCGTAATTATGGAAGCCCTCGCTCTCAATCGGCCCGTAATTAGCACTTATGTTGCTGGCATCCCGGAGCTCGTAGAACCCGGTGTTTGCGGTTGGTTAGTTCCTCCCGGTTCCGCAGAAGCATTAGCCGTAGCGATGCGCGCGGTATTGGAAGCACCTTTAGAAAAGCTAGAACAAATGGGGAAAACAGGAGCCGAGAGAGTTGCTCAACAACACAACGTTGATTTAGAGGCCCAAAAATTAGTCGCGCTGTTTGATAGTGCTATTAAGGCGTGATTAAAAAAGTAGTAAGGCAATGCTGTTTCCCTACCCCAAAATAATCATTAGCCCTCCTCGGATGTAACTCTCGCCCTATTAATGGTAGGGAAACGGCAGTGCCGTTTCCTGAAGGTGGGTAATATTAATTCCGATGCCACCGGATTTGAGATAACAAGGGCGAGCATTATGCCTGTCCTATAATAAAAATCATTCTTTGTGGAACAGGCATCTTGCCTATTTATTTAATTAGAACGACCTACTTACAAACTTTTTAAGGAATAGGAACAGAGCGCAACAATCGATCTACAATTGCCTTAGCCCTCCTTCCCCCCGCCGGAATTAAACGGTGAGACAGTACGTGCGGCGCCACATACTTAACATCATCATCAGTAGCAAAATCCCGGCCCTCCATAAATGCCAAAGCCTGGGATGCCCGGTGCAAAGCCACCGCACCCCGGGGACTCACCCCGAGAGTAATCTCCTCATCTTCGCGCGTCGATCGCACCAAATCTACCATATACTGTTTCAAAGAGCCTTCCACCTTCACAGCAGCGCACAAACGCCGCAATTCCTGCACCTGTTCCAAAGAAATACAAGGCTGCAAATCTTCCACTGCAAAACTATCAGAAAGTCGTTCCAACATTTGCAACTCTTCCAACGCAGCGGGATAGCCCAAAGTCAAAGACAAAGTAAACCGATCCATCTGGGCTTCCGGTAGCGGAAAAGTGCCTTGATATTCGATCGGGTTCTGAGTCGCAATCACAAAAAACGGCGCCGGAACATTCCGAGAAACTCCATCTACTGTCACCTGCTTTTCTTCCATCACTTCCAGCAAAGCTGACTGAGTTCGCGGGGTCGCCCGATTGATTTCATCGGCAAGCAAAACATTAGCAAAAACTGGCCCGGGCAAAAACTCAAACTCTCCGCTGCGGGGATTCCAAATGTTAGTACCGGTGATATCCGTCGGTAACAAATCGGGAGTGCACTGAATCCGCTGAAACTTCCCATCGATCGATCGCGCCAAAGACTTCGCCAGCAGCGTTTTTCCCACACCGGGTACGTCTTCCAGCAGCGCGTGCCCACCCGAAAGCACGGCTACCAGCACCAAGCGAATAGCATCCGCTTTGCCGACCATAGTTTTGCTTAGATTTTGTTTGAGCCGCTCAATATGTTGTCTCATATCCCTGATTACTAAGTGCTAATTGCTAATGGTTGATCGAACATCAAACTGCCAAAATCTTGAGTCTTTGCCTTGCGGACTTCGTATTGGTAAAACTACAATTGTTCTGACTCATCTTCCACCATTTTTAAACCTATGACGCTGTTCTAGATCACATAATTATTAGACTTTAGCAGTTAAGAGGCTTCTAGCAATATCGCAATCTGCCTGAATTTGAGTTTTGAGAGCATCCAGAGAAGCGAATTTTTGTTCGGGTCGCAAAAACTCTACTAAACTCGCGCTCAAGGTTTGACCGTACAAATCCCCAGACCAATCTAACAGGTGAACTTCCACAGTGGGTTGCAGCCCGTCTACTGTCGGGCGACAGCCAACATTCATCACTCCATTGACAAAAGATAAATTGGATGATGTACCCGGAATTAGAGATTTGGGATTTTCCCGCTGATAGAAAGAACTTTCCTCTTTCATCTTTTCCCATCCATGCTTCAGCGAGACTTGCACCGCATACACGCCAAAACGTGGCAAAAATTTTTCCGGTGGCAGTTCGATATTAGCAGTAGGAAATCCGATCGTCCTACCCAGCCGCTGTCCGCCAACCACAGTCCCGACTAAACTGTAAGGTCGCCCCAGCAACTGATTCGCTCTTGTGAGGTCGCCGGATGCCAGACCTTCGCGGATTGCAGAACTGCTGATCCGATCGCCCCCACCGCAATTGTGCAGGGGTGCAAGAGCAACATCAATACCGTAACCGGCGGCGATCGACTGTAAATCCACAGCCGTTCCAGCGCGTCCCCGTCCAAACCGAAAATCAACCCCCACACTAATTCGACTCGCTTTTAGTTGCCGCACCAAAATTTCCTCGACAAACTCACAAGCAGTCAAAGCCGCCAATTCTCGATCGAACGGCAGCAGCACAAGTTGCTCGACGCCCATTGCTGCGAGCAATTCTACCTTTTCTGCCAGAGGGGTCAGCAGTTTTTTCGGTTGACCCGTAAAGAATTCTTGCGGGTGCGGATCGAATGTCACCACAGTGCTGTAAAGTCGATCGACCCCATCAGAATCGATCCCAGAGAGGCTGTTGCGGTCAGCCCTAATGCCTATCAAACCCTCGAAATTATGGCTGCTGCCAGCTCGATCGGGCGGTGCTGCTGAGTCATTTTCGCAGGTCGCCGGATGTTCCCTTGGCAAATTTTGATCTGTGCCAACGTTTGAGCGCGTGTTTTGCCCCGACGCAAAAACCGTCGCAGAATTTTGCCCAGGCGATCGATTTAAAATTGGCTGCACGACTTGTCGATGCCCTAGGTGCAAACCATCAAAGTTTCCCAAGGCAACAGAAGTTGGAGTCAGAGCAGCGGTACAAGAAGAAGTTACCCACACGCTTAAAATTTTGACATACTTAGTCAGATTGCGATCGCCAGTCGATGTTAGATATTAGATTTTAGATTTTAGAATTGACTCCACAGATAAATCTGGAAGTTTGAACTTTGGTCTAAACTTTTTGGTTTTCCACGACAGGAGTACGTGGCACGGTATCTGTCTTTGAGTGAGGTCAGCCCTCGCTTAAATTTCAGATTTCACCGATCGAGATTTCAGAACCACCTGACAAGCTCAAATCCCTCAGACAGACACTTGAGGCGCTTGCACCGACGCTTCAGACAAATCGTTATCAGGAGGCAGCAATTGTAACGACAAACCTTCCCGCGCCATCAAGCTATTCGGGAACCTTTGAGCCACTTGTTCTCCCACCCTGTCTAAAAACTCGTCATTGTGCAGCGGGTCGTGGTGAAAAATCACCAACTTTTTGACATTAGCAGCCTTTGCCACCTTCACTGCTTCCTGCCAAGTCGAATGTCCCCAGCCGACCTTGCTGCTCTTCTCGGCATAATACTCCTCATCGGTATAAGTAGCGTCGTAGATCAGCACCTCAGCATCCTGAGCCAAATACAGCACATTTTCGTCTAAACGATCGGGAAAATGTTCGGTATCAGTCACGTAAGCAGCCGCATACCCCCGCCAGTTGACGCGGTAGCCTATAGCTTCCCCCGGATGGTTCAACAAAGCAGTTTCCACCTTAATCTCTCCGAGTTCCAGCGGTTTGCCCACTTCTATATCGTTAAATTTCAGGTCTGCCCCCATAATTTGCAGGGGTACCGGAAAATTGGGGTGCAGCATCTGGTCGTGGAGGCGCTGCTGGATAGTAGCCTTATTAGGAGCAATAGCCCCATAGATGTGAAAGCAGTTCCCAGGAATAAAAGCTGGGACAAAAAAGGGGAATCCTTGAATGTGATCCCAGTGAGAGTGAGTAAAAAACATATGAGCTTTTACGGGCATCTGGGACAGGAGAGTTTGTCCCAAAACCCGCAATCCAGTACCGCCATCGAAAATTAGGCGGCTGTCACCCACTCGCATTTCTACACAGGGCGTGTTGCCCCCGTAACGTACTGTTTCTGCCCCGGGAGACGCTATGCTACCTCTAACGCCCCAGAAGTGAACCGTGAATTGGTTTTGCATACTAGACATGGGTTTTCTTGCAAGATTGTTCCGGCGAGTTATCGATAATAAGGTGTTTACATATTACTAAGGGCTTTACCATCAAACCCAAGCTCTTTGATGGTCGAGTTCCCCACTTGTTGGAAGTGCCAAGAGTCTCGCTCATCGCGAGAATGTAAAACTGTTGGGCTTGACAACTGAGCAATAAATTACAAGGTAGACTAATGAAGTCTCGATCGTAACTATTCTTTTCTTCTCTTCACTAGCCTAACCTCCACAGACACACTTTGGGGCCGCAGTTATGTCTGAGTTTGGTCAAAAGCCGCTGTTTTTCCAGCCTCTGCACTTGCCGAACACGATCGCGCGGTCGGTTGTTTGCCTTGCTGCTTTACGGGTTGGAACCTGGATGATGGCTTTCCTGCTATCTAGTCCGGTTGATCGACCATAATATGCAGGTGTCGGGGCTGTTTTGCGGCGATATCTGGCAGATCTTGCCGATCGGGCGTGAACGCGCCTATACAAGAATGACGGTTAGTTTATCAGACTTGAGATGCTCTCGCCATTTAACCCCTGCCCACGAGCATCAGGGAGTCCTTTTTGCCAGAACTCGGTTTAATTAACTCAACTCCCATTAATTCAAAAATCTTAGCAGTTTAGGAATGCTTCTGCTATTAATTATCAACCAATACTGTCTGGATTCTCGACCCGCCCAGAGGCTGCGGTTTGTCCAGCTAGCGATCGAGCTGAACCCAGCCTCATCTGACACCGGGGTAGCAGCGAGAGTCCGGGCCTGGGGGCAAAAGGCTAAATTTTCTCGTGCATTTCTTGGCGGACGAATTGAATCACTCAAAATTCCCTTCTTTTCTGAAATTAAAAAATTTCGATTTTTTGCCATCATGCCAACTCCGAGCGCCATTCTGTCTCAAGAGTGATGCAGAAATATTCCCTGTTAACCTGTGGTGCTTTTCCCAACAATCTTCAATAGCTCTATTTTGGGTAAGGATTTCTCGGAATTCCGCGCAGTTGCGGTACTCGTCACGGGTTTGAATTTCGGGTATCATAGAGTCTTAGACTCTTGTTTACCGAGAATCTAAATCAGTGCTAAAAAAGGCTAGATAACTTTAAGTTATTTTTCAAAAAAGTCAGTATGAATCAAGTTAAAAAAACTACAACCAAGCTGAATAGATCGCCTGTGAAAATGTCCGATCGCACTTTGGAACTCGGCAATCTCCCCTTGAGCGACCTGTCTTTAGAAATAACTGATGGCCAAGCTTTGAGGGAATTTAGTTCGGACGATCGTCGCCCGCCGGGAACCCCAACAGCCACAGGCCGGACTGCCGAAACAAGGCGTAGGAGGGCAGATGGTAAGACCTCCTGGGCCCGATCGCCTGTGGTTTCTACTGCTCTTCTCAAGTGGCTGCTAGAGCATTTGACTAGATCGAAAGGTTGGCTGGCAGTTGTCACCCTGGCAGCAGTTTGGGGGTGGTGGAACAGTCAGTTACTGTTTTCCACCGGCTTGGGGATAGCAGCGATGATGCTGGTTTACCGAGGGCAGTCGTGGGACTGGCAATTGCTGCGATCGAAAGGCGAGCAATTTTGGGATGGCCCGAACCGCCGGTTCGTTTTAGCCGTGGGTACGGGCGGCATTGCTACCTTGGGCGCTTACATGAGTTTGGCGATTTGGGCGGACTCCGAGAGCCACTGGATGGCTTTGAGCGTGATTTTGCAGAATTTGGGCACGATCGCAATTGCAGGGCTGTTGCTGCGGCAAGGGTTGAGTCGCAGGGCCGCAAAAGATGAAGTGGCGCTCGATCGCATTCTGGCGGATTTGACTGATGCTGACCCCGTGAAGCGTTTGATTGCAGTGCGACAAATGACCGATTTGGTGAATAAGGGTGGGTTTGGCCCTGTGAGCTCCGTCAAAAGTTCGATCGCCCGTTCCCGCGCTGCCGAGTGCTTTCGCCTGATGCTGAGTCGGGAACCAGAAGCTTTAGTCCGCAATGCCCTTCTCGAAGGTTTGCAGACTTGGGACGCTACTTATGGCATGGCTTTAAAATCCAAAAATCAAGTCATCGACTATTAGCTGACCGTCAAAAGCGTAAAAAGTAATTTTATGAATATTCGGAGCTTTTACGCGCAGGGGAGCCCTAGGGGCGATCGGAGAATTAGACCCGACCAGATTGGGCGCCGGCATTTCATCCTGAACAATTGGGTTGCCGTCAATGTCACAAGCAGATAAAACAGTTCGTCGCGAACTGGTGACAAGTCCCGACACCCAGCGAACTGGATACTTAAAAGTTACTTCTATCAGTCCGCTTTTCGGGGCCCCCATTAACACTGTTGCCGCAGAACCCGTGAAAAATGCTGGGTTTGAAGGTTGGATGGCGACGGCATTGCTAAAAGTCACCCCCCAATGTGCAAACTGGTGTTCTACTACTTCAAAACATTTCAAGTCTTCTAAAGCTACGCGGACGATCGCAGGTACCGTGGCGCGCGATCGCACATCTGAACCTGCGCCTGAGCGTTCTGGAGTGGCGACAAAAGACTTTTTGCCGTTTAAATCCATGCTTCGACAGGCTGTGTCAAACTCTGCCAACCCGTCAGATTGAAGACTTTTCGCATCAACCATAAAACCCTCGCGATCCCTTTTTCTGAGCAGTTGCATTTTAGTAGACCTCCCTGAGATTAGTTGTTTCTTGTGTTTTGGAATTGATAACGGCGAGGCCCGTGATTGCCAAACCTGCAATTAGGAATCGAAACCGCATCGCCCGCCCTCCAACAAAGACTTTCGACCTCAAAAGCCACTGCTCCGCAAAATATCGTGATTAATGATTTGTGATTGGCGAGCGTCGGCAAACCTGCCGCCTGCCTGAAAGCGAGTTCTAATAGTCCTCCTTTCCGAGCGCCTGCTTTCGGGTTTGGCGAACAGACTCTATTTTGGTGAGGGGTCTTACCCATCATTTTGCTATTATCTCCGATCGGCGGTAGTTTGCAAGGGTAAGGATAACTACACAGCCGAATTGCCCAAATCGCAAAACTTACTTGCTGTCTGTAGTTTCACGCTTCACCTGTACTAAAATAGATTTAAATCATTACTCAATCTTTACAAAAACGCCACCAGCTTTGCAAGTTTTTTAAACAAAGACGGGGCGATGGAAAAGAATCTAAAATATAACAGCGATTGAGGTTAGTTTATGCTTGTACCCCTCGGCTTCGGTCAGCGATCGATAGTTACTTCTCTCGGCAGAATGGTTTACTACACTGCTGAAAAAATGCCTTGGATGGGGTTGCCGACCTCAACTTCGGAAAAGCAACCAAACTTAGTATTTTTTCACGGTTTTGGTGGCGGGTCGAGTGCCTATGAATGGTCGAAAGTTTATCCGGCTTTTGCGACAGAATATCGAATTTTAGCACCGGATTTAATCGGTTGGGGGCGATCGGAACATCCGGCAAGAAATTATCAGGTTGAAGATTATATCACAACGTTGATCGAATTTCTAGAAAAAACTTGCGGCAGTCCGACAGAGGTGATTGCTTCTTCGCTGACAGGGGCGATCGCGATTCGAGCTGCGATCGCCCGGCCGGATCTCTTCAAATCCCTAATTTTGACCATACCCAGCGGTTTGTCGGACTTCGGACAAGATTACGGCAGCAGTTTCTTCGCTAAGCTAGTCAACACGCCGATTTTAGATCGCTTGCTCTACAGTACCGGAATCGCCACAGACGGCGGCATCCGTAGCTTCCTAGAACAACGTCAATTTGCCGATTCCCGTCGCGTTTACCAAGAAATTGTTGATGCTTACCTCGCATCTGCTTTGGAACCAAATGCAGAATATGCCGCCCTGTCTTTTGTGCGGGGAGATTTGTGCTTTGATTTGTCACTGTACATCACTCAGCTAACAACACCGACAGCGATTATTTGGGGAGAAAAATCGCAGTTTACCGGACCCGATATCGGCCAGCGGTTGGCAAACCTCAACCCCGAAGCAATCAAAGTTTTTCAACCTCTGGAAAATGTAGGTTTGACTCCGCAGTTAGAAATTCCCGCTGTCACGATTGGCTTAATTCGGCAATATTTAAAGTTGCTTTCAGAAGGGTGAAGAAGTTCGGCAACGGATTTTTTAACGGATGCAAACGGATGTCACGGATAGAGGTTCCAGGTTCGAGGGAAGAAGGAAGATTAATTTCCCACTACCCATAGATGTCAACTTAATCCTAAAGACCGCTGTATCTCTCGTTTATATCCAAATCTAGATCCCCCTAAATCCCCCTTAATAAGAGGGACTTTGACAATAATCTTGTCCCCCCTTTCTTAAGGGGGGCTAGGGGGGATCTAGACTCTGCTATAAGCGAGATTTATCATGAATTTTAGTCTGAATTTGACACCAATGACCACCGACAACAGTCAACAGTCAACTGACAACTGACAACTAATTATTCTTTGACTCGCACGTCGATAACGCTGGCGTTGAAAATGTACTTGTTGCCTTCAAGCTCTAGCGTAGTGCCAATTTTGACTTTCGTATTACCTAAAACCGGACCATTTTCAGTAAGTTGACCTTTTCCCTCTAAGGTAAACATCATATTTTTGCTGAAGGCTTCTTCTTCTCTGGGATCGGGGAGAGCTTTCAGAGTGCCGTTGGGCTGAGGAACTGCTAGGGTTCTGGTGAGAGTTTTGACAGATTTGATGGTAATCTGACCGGAGGGTTGATTGCGGATCACCACATTGATTTTATCGCCTGCTTTGAACAAATTTTCAACGTTTGTTCCTTTGAGACCGATCGCAATTGCATCAATTTCTACAGGTTTGACACTGGTGCCGACTTGGGCGACGGAACCGCCAGAAGTGCCGGGAAAGAAGAAGATTCCGACTGCAACTAGCAGTACGATTAGAGCGGCACCTACGTCTAGGATGCTGAGTTTGCCGAACAGCCGGCCTTGAGAATCCAAAATTTTCATAAATCGCCTATTATACTGATAGCGACAGGAGTATGTTTACAAGCTCAGGACTTACGCAGACATCGATGAAAAACAGATGCTGCTATTGCTGAGCTACCGCTGGCAATTACATACTTTATTGATGCGTAAGTCCTGAAGCTAAAAGATATTACCACAACGATCGCCCAAAATCCGCATGACTGGGGCACTTAACCCAGAAGGCAGTTAACGGCGGTTGATCGGCCTTGGCTGGATCGCCCAAAAGCTGGTGGCGCCGTTCAAAATTGACAAAAAGCTAGAATAGCAACTAAGCAGCCTCAAATTACGTCTGCCTATTTAGTGACTTTTCAAGTTTTTTCTACAATTTTATCTAACTTCTGGCACGTATCACTCATGTTAAAAAGTTTTTGGTTGACTTGCCGGCATACTTGCAGCCGGGGGATTTATCTGTTTCTGTCCCTGATTGTGGCTGCGGGTATCGGGGTGGTTTCCCCGGAACCGACTCAAGCATTTTCTTTGCCTGAACTGATTTTTCGGGGCATTCAAGTTATTCAATTGTCGAATATGTCCGATCGACAAGAGGTGGCTATTGGTCAACAAATTAATCAGCAGTTAACGAACAGCGAGTTTAAGATTGACCGCGATCGGGACACTACAGAATATATCAACCGCATCGGTCAACGACTCGCTCAAGAAAGCACTCGCCCGAATATTCCTTATACTTTTCAAGTCATTGACGACGACACGATTAATGCTTTTGCAACTATGGGCGGTTTTGTTTATGTGAATAAAGGCTTGATGGCAGCGGCGGACAATGAGGCAGAATTGGCAAGTGTGATCGCCCACGAAATCGCTCACATTAATGCTCGCCACGCGGTTAAACAAATGCGTCAAATGGCCATAGCTTCAGGTGTAGCTTCCGCCACAGGGCTCGATCGATCTCAGGCGGTTCAGATTGGGGTGGAACTGGCTTTGCGCCGTCCCCACAGCCGCCAAGCTGAGTATGAAGCCGATCAGTTGGGATTGCAAACTATGGGGCGAGCGGGCTACGCTCAATCTGGGATGGTTGATTTTATGAAAAAGTTGCTGGACAAACCTTCTCCTCCTAGCATTTTGAGCACTCACCCGGCAACTGGCGATCGCATTGCGGCTATTTCACAGGCTATCGATCCGGATCTTGCTAGCGGTGAAGGTTTGAATAATGAGGATTACAGGCTAGAAATCCGCAGACTTTTAGGTTCGTAGCAAATGTAAATCAGTCAGGCACTCTCTTATTTTCTCTTCTTTTTTCTTACTTCGCGATCTTCGCGTCTTCGCGGTTCGTTAAAAAATAAATCCAGTTATTAGGGTAAGTCAGCAGCAAGTTAATTTCGATTTAAGAGATCGGACTTAAGCTGACATACCCTACAAAGAAAACTTGATTTAACACTGCTGTTGAACAACAGAATCGATCGCAGGTTGCGAGGGTGCAATCGGCTGCGGCTTCAATTGCCTGACAACTTCGTCAAACGGCAAAATTCGGACTTGATTGTTAAATACATTTACTTGATAAACTCTGCGGTAGCTGAGGTCAAATCCAGTCAGCCAACCGCTTTTGGGATGATAAGCACCCGTGTCAATATCCAACCACCCTTCGCCCCTGACTAATTCGCCCGGTCTGACCCCATGAAAGGTAAAGGTAATCGTGTGACCGGTGATAATTAATTTATTGGGAAAATAGGGTTTCGACATCGTGTGAAATTCCCTGCGAATCCAACACAGTTGTTCGATCGACTGTTCATCGATCGACAGATGTGGGTCAACGCCGGCGTGAACCAGCCAGATGTCCCCTAAGTCCAAGTGCGTGGGGAGCGATCGCAGCCACTCTAAGTGTTTGTACGGCATCATCCCTGTATCTCTGTAGCTTGCTACTGTCGCATCGCCGCCACTGTAGAGCCAAGATTGCCACGCTCGCATATCCATCGGCGTCCCCGACAAAGCTTCCAGCATCAGTTGTTCGTGGTTGCCCAACAGAGTTTGGTATGGGCTTTGCTGCACAAAATCTAATACCTGAGCGCTTTTGGGGCCGCGATCGATTAAGTCTCCCAAAAAATAGACGCGATCGTTCGAGCTGGGGGCAAGTGCCTCTAGCAGGGTCATTAACCCGTCGTAATGCCCGTGTACGTCCCCGATAACAATGCGCCGGTGCTCCATTGTGTTTATCCGCTTCCCTGACTCAAAAGCCCCATCTCTAGCTTATAGCATCTGATTTTGCTGCTATTTGCCTCCCCTCTTTTACGGTGGAGGGGTGTCACCCATTATACTCCTTTGTATAAATGTCGTGTAAAGCTCGCCAGTGTCTGTTTGCGTAGCTACTGATAGAAACACAGGCAAGCTGTTAATTGTGGTTCTGCAACTGCTGTTAGTGAGTCAAAGCTTTGAGTTATTTCACGCTTTAGGGTGCATCAGCGATTAGACGACGGATTAAGTCGAAAATAATCCTAGCTGACACACCCTAAAAGACGATCGAGCCTTAACGATTGTCACTGAGTCAAAGCTTTGAGGAATGTCTGGAGTTCTGCCAAAAAACCTTTCTTTTTTACAGGTTTGGCAGGTGTGGAGGAGTCAGGATCGGCGCTTGGGAGAGAAGCGGCTAAAATGCGCTCTAAATCGTCTCCGACTGGTTTTTGGGCGGTTTCAGAAATTAGTTCGTATTCGTCGTTGGTTTCCAGCCACACTTGCCACGGTTGAGGGTAGCAGCGGAATAAAGCAGCAGTGTCTAGGGGTCTGATATAGTAGCAAGATTCAATTTTGCTGAGGAATCGATCGCGCAATTGGCGGCCCGCATAGCCTATACCTATGGTGGCAACATCTTCCAGGCGCGGGTTGAGTAGAATTACTGGGCGACCGGCCGCAGCTATGTAAATTTTTTCGACTTGGGCAACTTCTACGGCTGCTGGATTGATCAAAAGGAAAAGTTGATCTTCCGGTGCTATTTTATCTTCAACAGGGGTGCGACTGCTACCCAAATCAGTGACTTTAAACGGTGTTTCTCCCCAGTCGCGGCGCGCGAGGGCTGCCGCACCGGTGTCGGGAAAAAAGACTTTTACTCCGGGGTAGATTTCCTCAAATTCTGGGAGAAATTGTAAGGTGATAGACTGTGCTTGCAGGGCGATTTCTGGAAATACTAATTCGACTTGCAGTAGAGTTTTGCCGTCCGAGAGGGCAGCGGCGGTGGCAATGCGGGATTGGGCGATCGCCTCGTTGAGATCCTTGGGCAGTTCTGTCATTAATCTAATTGTTTTTACTCGACTTCTCTCAATCTAATTTTACTTGAGATATTGCACCATTCTCAATTACCTGTTTAGGAACAGGCAAGATGCCTGTTCCACAAAGAGTGAATTTTCTTGTGGAACGGGCATCTTGCCCGTTCTTAAGAATGGTGCAAGATGTAAGTTTTACCGCCTCAAGCAACAAAAGCTAACACCGACACTGGCGAACCGGAACCTCCCAAAAGAGGCAATATTCCGATAACTAAAGTGATGTCAGCCGCAGGTAACAAGTCTAGATTTGCTAGATTTTCCAGCACTATTCGCTGCTTTTCCAATACCAATTTGTTAACCGCAAAACTTTCATCTCGCCCGGTATCGACTCCGTGGGTGTCGGTTCCTATTCCGGCGATTGATCGTTCTTCTAGCAAAAATTGAGTTGCTGCTTTGCCAAATCCGGGAAAATGGCAAATCCCGCGTTCGTCTCGGTTGAAAAATGCTTTCTCGTCATTCCATTTTTCTTGCCAGCCAGTATACAATAAAACTAGATTTCCCGGTTCTATAAGTTTGTGCTGCCGTTCCCAAGTCAATATATCATCAATTGTTAAAGTGTAGTCGGGATTGGCAAGACTTTGCTCTCGGATGTCGATCGTAATTGCAGGGGAAACTAGCGACTGCGGGGAATAACTATCAATGCTGGCGCCTGCTGCATAAAAGCTATTGGGTGCGTTGATGTGAGTTGCGCTGTGTTCGCCCATCGAGAATTTTCGCAGGAAATACCCGTCTGTTTCTATTTGAGCTACTGGGGCAATTTCTGTCGCTGGATCTCCGGGCCAGATGGGAATGTTGGGATGAATTACATGGGTTAAGTCTATAATGTGGCTGTAGGCAATCGTTTTTAAGTTATGTGAGTTGAAGTTGTTTGTCATCAGGTTAAATATACCTATTATTTATTAAATACAGTTAAGTTTTTGACATTCTGCGCTCTCAATATAAAATCTCAAATCTAAAATTCGATTAGTCGATCGAGCGTTGCTTCCATAACATCCTTTGTTTGTCCGGAAACAGTATACACCAAAGCTTCTCGGTAAACTCTCCCGGCGGGGTGTAGCACACCGTTAGCAGCACCGCTAGAAACTGCAACCGCCGCGTGCCCGCAACGCACCGCTAAATCAATGGCTTGAGCTCGCAGCCCTAATTGTTCTGCTTTCGAGCTATGTTGAGATTGTGGGAAATTCTGTTTTAGCCGATCGAGCTTTTGCTCTAATTTTTGGGAAGCCGCCGCTATCAAAGGTGAATTCTTAACAGCAGCCGCTGCTGCAATTACATCCAATCCCGCTCGAATACAGCCAAAAGTACCCGGAACAAAATTCAGTATATTTTTGCTGTCGTTTTCCGAAATCCAGCCGACAGGTTTAACTGAAATTATTTCCGATTCATGCAGCAACCAATTATCGAGAGTGGCTGTCACAGTATTAGTCGAACTCATGGCGATTAACTGCATGATTTCGCTAAAAGCTATTTTCCCCGATTCGCGTTCAATATTGGCAAAAGGCACTAAACCGAACACAGAGCGTTCGTCAGGAAGTACCGCCGCTACAATAAACTTTTGAAACAAGCCAAAACCTGTTACCCAAGGAACTTTTCCTGACAGTAAATACCCCGATTTTGTGGGAGTTGCGGTGACTGCCGGATTGCCCGATCGCCTCAAATGCGAAAACCCAATACCCAAGCGTAGCTCTTTTTGGGCAATCGCGGGCAAGTATCTTCTTTTTAGCATTTGATTGTCGCTGTTGGCAAGCATCGCAGTTGCGCTGTGGTGCTGAGTTTGCAGGAAAGACAATGCGCCGGAATATCGAGCCGTCAATTCCTGGTATTGGTAAAAAATCTCCGGTGCAATTTCGGCACCGCCCCATTTTTGGGGAACTCGCAATGCTAAGAGCGATCGATTTTCTAATCCAGCAACTGCTGTTTTCAGCGCTTTCGAGTCGCTGTCGATAATTTCCGCCTGGGGTGCAACGCACTTTTGTAGGTAAGTTTCTGTGCTGTTGAGAATTTCTTGGGAATCCATTCTTTATAATTATTTTATAGTAAGTTTTACCTTATTTAGAAAAGTTTGATTTCCCACTCATAGGGAACTATAAAAACCCAGTGACTGCGATTTTTGCGACAAGTCACGAAAAATCTACGAAGCCACCGGATTTATGAGGTAATTTTATAGTAATTTTTATTCACACTTGTGTGGGGCAGAAATTGAATTTCGCGCCCCAACTAATTTATTTCCAGACTTTCCAAGGAGCCTTCCCTTCATCCCAAAGCTCATTTAAATACTTGTATTCTCGAAAAGTATCCATCGCAAAGAAGAACCCATCATGACGGTAAGCCATCAACTGTCCGTCTGCAGCCAAACGCTGCATCGGCTCTTGTTCTAAAATACAATCATCTTCCCCTAAATACTCAAATACCCGGCGGTTAAATATCATATATCCAACACTAATCCAGCCGTCGATTTGAGGTTTTTCAGAAAATTGAACTACTCGGCTATCGCTGTCTACATCCAAAATTCCAAAGCGAGAAATCGGACGAAATGTGGTGACAGTTGCCAGCTTACCATGAGACTTGTGGAAATCGACTAAAGCCTCAATATTGACATCAGCTACTCCGTCGCCATATGTCACCATGAAATTCTCGCGATCGATATATTTTTCGATCCGTTTTACCCGCCCTCCTGTCATGCTTGCGGCGCCAGTTTCAGCTAGTGTAACTTTAAAATCTTGTTCGAGGTGTTCCTCGTGATAAGTGATGGTATTTTGGCGTCCCAGACAGATAGTAAAGTCATTGTTCATGGCTTCATAATTGAGGAAATATTCTTTAATCATGTTGCCTCGATAGCCCAAGCACACAATAAAGTTTTGGAAACCGAAGTGTGCATAGATCTTCATGATGTGCCAAATAATCGGATGCCCCCCCACCTCAACTAAGGGTTTGGGACGAAACTCTGTTTCTTCTCTGAGACGAGTACCGAGACCGCCTGCTAGGATAACTACTTGCATTTTTTCACATTTTTAAAGATAATAAAGTAACTTATCATCAATCATCAGGATTTTTTTCAAAGAATTATTAACATTTTCTCATAGTGAGTGAAGCTTTGTAAACCGCAGAAATCACGAACTATTATAAATAATTTTAGGGTGCGCGCGACCGCAGCGTGTATTTGAATGCTGCGCGCAATTTCTAACTAGCAGTAGGGTGGGTACTGCGAACCGTATATTTGAATACAGCGCATTTTCTAACTTACTAAGAGTCGATTAAGACATAGACAAAAAAACAGCAAGTACCTATACTAAATATAAGAAATAGATTCAACAGCAATGAAAAATCAACTCGATCGCCTAAAAAACTTTTTAGGTATCCTCTGTGCGATCGCCTCAATAATTATATTATTCCAATCGGCAATACCTGGTGTTTACGCCACGGTTGTTGCACCGGAAGGCTCAACTATAGCACCAACCACCCTAGCTTTTGTTCCGAACATACCGGGCGGCGGATTAGAATTTCACGAATCAGCAGGAGGGCACACTTTAGAGAGACACGTTGGTAAAACAGAAGCACAACTAGCACAGCGACTCGCAAGCGAAACAAGAATTTCTGCAGCATCTTCTTTTACCGATCGTTCTGTCGCCGAAGCGGCTATTGCAGAAGCAATGAACAGAAATCAAAGTGCGATCGACTCCTGGGTGAAAAGTCGAGGCAATCGTTATACGATCGACTACAATGCCAACAGAATCATTGGCATTACTCTGCGTCGCCGAGCATCCAAAGCAACTTCGACAACTAGCCTGAGAATCGTCCTCCAGCGCAGCGCCAAATTACCTCCCGGATACTTTATTCTCACAGCTTATCCCCAATGATCGATCAATTTCCTCATTTAACCCAATTTTTCAGTTCCTACTTTCACCAAGACTGGCCTTTAGAAGCTGACACTCCCAGTGATGTAGTGAACAACTACCGCAGCAGCGAACCACCCGAAAGTGTTGAAGCTGCATCGCAAGAACTCAGCCAATTGCTAGAAATGCCGATCGCCCCAGCCGATTTAGAAGCATTCATCCTCGATGAATTAGGGTGTTACTACGACCCCCAATCCGAAAATCAAACAGTCCGAGGGTGGTTGGAATCGGTGCAAAAATCTTTGAATAATCCCAGTTAAAATATATATATTTGTAAGAACACGGCTATATATTTATAAGGACACGGCCGTGCCGTGTCCCTACAACTTGTCCCCAATTCAATAGGATAGCTAGCTCACTTACTAACCGTCAATAAGTAGCCTTCGTGGACGTTGAAATTAGGGATAACATAAGCCAAGCTGCCGCTACCTACCGAAAAACTTTCTTCTTTAACGGTGACAAGCTGTGGCACTGCTCCTTCTTGATTGTTGGGAATTTTCTCTAATTTTAGAGTTATTTTTTGACCTCTTTGAATACCAAGCTGCTCCAAATTTCCGAGGCTTAATGTTACCGTTGTTGCTGAGGAAAAATTGGGATCGAAATAACCTAAAAGTATCTGTGCTTTACCTTCCGAATTTGATTTGCTGGCTAAAGCGACAAGGCGATTGTTATTTGACCAGCTCCGCACCCGCGAATTAACTCCCTCAGCATAAGCTTTGTATGTCCACCAAGCTGCTCTCGGTTCAAAATTATTAGGCGTGACCATCCCACTCAGCGTATTGTTGAAGCAATTGCTAACTTTATTTGGCCCTTTGCTCTCCCAACAAGCTCTGCAAGCACCGTCAGCTTTTGCATACTCTAAGTTATACAAATAACCTAAGATTTCTCCCGGCTGGTACTGCGCTAAGTTCCCCACAATTTCATTGACGTAAATTTTTTGCAATTTCAGTTCCTTGTAAGAGGGACTTTGCTGAAAATTGCGTTTAGCCTCAATTACGTGATCGTCAACAAATAAAATCATCGTGTCGTTAAGTTCGTGCCATGAGAGGAAGTTTACTTCAAGTTTGTTAGCCTTGCAGTAATCCAAAAAAGCGGCGAGATATTCTTTGCTGTAGCGGCCGAGGCTCGGCCCGCCAATCATCGCTGACGGTCCCAATTCTTCCCGCAAGATTTTGTAAGCTCTTTTGTAAGTTTCAAAGAATTGTTCTCTGCTTCCCTTCCAAAATGGATCTTTCAAATCTGGTTCATTCCATACATCCCAAATAATTTTTTTGCCTTTATTTTGCTGGGCTAACTGTCGGATGAATGCTTCCCACGCGGGGTAATTTTGATATGGCCAGCCATTGGGATTGCTACCGTAGCCCCACAAGTCGCTAACTACTAACTGAAACTCGGCTCCGCTGGCGATTACTCGATCGTAAATATCGAGTCTCCCGGCCCGCCAAAGTTTGGGCTGTAAGGGTTTTATCGAGCTATCCGGCGGTTTGGCAGTGTCTATTCCGTGCAGGATGCCACTCATGGAAATTGTACCGGTGGCAGGCTGTCCAAAATCTACTGTCACGTTCGATCGCAGTTGGGCGATCGCTTTTGCCTGTCCCAAATAGGCTATTAACAGAACAGTGACAATAGCTAAACCAATTGGCAGCAGTCTATGAATACGTGGGAAATTGAATTTAAGTTGCATATTTTTCTTTGGTTGGTGTTTGGTGGCATGGGCATCTTGCCCGTTCCTGAGAATGCTGCTAGAACTCAGTTTTAACGAACAGATGACAACACTTCAAAACTCTGTATTGATTCTATCACTTGTTGCCAGGAGCTGGAGTTAATCAGCTCGTTGGTATCGAACGGAACTGCTTTTTCCGCAGCGAAAATACCAAAATTTTTCACCCAATCAAAGATAGTTTCTGTGGTAAAATAAGGTGTGCAAGCCCAAGCAGATTGCAAATTATTCACCATCTCGTACATATCTCCCCGCTCGTAAGCCTCCCAAGCTTTCCACACTAAATAATAGTATTTCAGCAGGCTATCAACTTGCTGTACCTGCTTTTGGAGTTTCGGACTTATAGAGAAACTGTCGCTCTCATCACTTACAAATGCCTGTTCAATTATTTCTCCATATTCCCGAAGCATTCGTTCTTCTTTGAATAGTTCTTGAGCTCGCGCTTTGCAAGCTTGTCCTGCAAGCCTGCGCGCTTCGGGATTTTCGGCCCATATTTCGACCGTTTCTATTAACTCTTTTACTGTTCCTGCTGGATCGATTGTAGGATCGGGCAGTAGCTTTCCCGTGTCTCCCAATTCTTCGGGAATACCGCTGACTGCTGTGGCAATTACGGGCAATCCTTTCGCCATTGCTTCCATAATCGCTAGTGGCATTCCCTCAGCTTCGGAAGATAAAATAAAGATATCACTGGCGTCTAGCCAATCGGCAATATCCCAGCGCTGTCCTAAGAATTTAACCTGTTCTTCTACTCCCAATTGGCTCACAGTTGCTCTTAATTCAGGTTCCAGATTGTCGTGAGTAGTAGACCCAGGCCCGGCCCAAACAAAGTAAATTTGGGACCAAATTGGACGATTTTTCAATTGGGCGATCGCCTGCAATTGATACTGATATCCTTTAATTGGAGTCAATCTCGCCGCCGTAAAAAAAACAACAGCATTTTCGGGGATTCCTTGTTCTTGACGCAGGCGTGGGCGAGTGGAAAGATTCGGAGGCTCAAAATAACTATTTGGTCTGCCATAATAGATTACTTTTCCCCGTTCTAAACGCACTTTAAATAGACTTTGGAACAAGTTTAAATTCTCGTGGGAAACAGCTACTGCTGCTTTGGCTACCATGTACTGGTAGGCAACTGCATCGAAATAGGGAATTTGATCGCCGCGATCGAAAGTTTCATAATTGCGATTGATATAACCCAAACTGATTATGTACGGTATATTTTGCTCGATCGCAACTTGTTTTGCGGCAAAGTTAGCCATCGGCCACCCGTCACTAAATATAATTAAATCCGGTCGAGCCTGGGCGTAAATCTTTTGAGCGTCATCTAAATTGTAAGCTATTCGCAAAAACTCTTTCATCGTGTCGAACTCTAGCCAAATATGTTCGATACCTAGCTGTTTTTGTTCGGTAATTAAAGGGTTAGAAGCTTGACTTTGAACGCTGGTAACTCGGTAGCCATCCGCAGCTAATTTACACATCAGCGAGTGGTTGAACTGAGCCAATCCGCCGACTCCTGAATCTTCTGTGTACAAGAGTACGTGCTGTCTTGGCTGCCGAGAAGTCGAACTGGGAGCCGATTGAAACTGATAAGGATTGTTCGCTGCGATCGCCACTATGTCTTGCCATTCCTGTAAATTGGTTAAAGCATAGGCATCAAAGTGGTAGCCGTACTGTTCCGAAACTCCCTTAAAAGTTTCCAACCAATTAAAAACAGTTTCAGTACCTGTCAGATTAGTGTAATGCAGAGATTTTTCCAGACATTCGACCATTTCTGCCAAATATCCGTCGCGATACATCCGCCATGCTATCCATACGAAACACTTGTAACGTTCCGCGCGTTTCAAGTCGCGGATGTGCTGAGGTAAATCTGGCCGAGCAAAAAATTTCTCCATCAAAATTTCCGTATTTTTCATTAATTTGGAGCCGTTAGACATGATATTGCTGTCGTGCTGACGATAGCAGGTTAATATCTCTTTTAACCAAACTGACTTGCAGCCTTTTAAAGCTAAACGTAGCACAAAATCTAAATCTTCGGTTGGCGGCAAGCGATGATCGAAACCGCCCAAGCGTTCCCACCACTCTCGCCGCAGCATCATGGCGCTGGGACGCACTGATTTGTACAAAACAAAACTTTCTAAATCTAATTTTGGTGCTCCTTCCCAAGGCTTTACTCCATAGATGCCTTTCTCGTTTTTGTCAACAATAACCCAACCTGTTTGCACCATATCTAATGTGGGATCAGCGTCAAAGCAAGTTACTTGTTTTTCTAGTTTTTCTGGTAAGAAGAAGTCGTCAGCATCGAGAAAAGCTAAAAATTCCCCTTTTGCTAACTTACAAGCATGATTTCGAGCAATTGCTGCTCCTTGGTTATCTTGATAGATGTATTGAATTAAATCGAGGTAAGGTGCTAAAACTTGGCGCGTGTTGTCAGTTGAACCGTCGTCTACGACGATAATTTCCCAGTTTTCATAAGTCTGGCTGAGAACACTCTCTATGGCTCTGACAATGTAGCGCTCGCAGTTGTAAGCCGGGATAATGACACTGACGCGCACTTTTTTGGGAGGAATGATACTACCCATTAACTGTTTCCATTCGGGTATTTTTCTGAGAGCCATGCCATCAATTGGGCAGCCGTAGGTGTTAGAAATTCCGATAAGGCGCTTTACCCAATCTATTATAGTTAGTGTCAGCGAGGACGGGGTATAATCTAAAGATTTTTGCAAATACTCAGTCATTTCTGCCGGATAGCCGCTGTAGTAAAGTTGCCACGCCATCCATGTCAGAGCTTCATACAACGCCTGCTTTTCTAATTGGCGGATGTCCTCTGGCAAGTCGGCTCTACTGAAGAAATTTTGCTTTAATTTAATACAAAGGTTTGCCTGTTTTAGCGCTCTCTGGATGGACACATTTTGCCCGTGCTGGCGGTAGCATACTGTCACTTCAGGCAACCAAGCAGCTTCGCAGCCAGATAGTGCTAAACGCAAGATTAAGTCGGCATCATCTACTGAATCATATTGAGAATCAAAGCCACCGACTCGTTCCAGCCACTGCCGCGAAAACATCATCGCACTGGGAAGTAGTGGCAGATAAACAATCCAGGTTTTTAAGTCTAGCTGAGGCAAATATTCCCAGGGTTTGACATCGAAAATACTTTCGCCTTGCTCTTTAATCATTCGCCAGCCACTATTAACAATTCCTAATGATGGCTGAGCGTCAAATAACGCAACTTGTCCAGCTAACTTATCTGACAATAAAAAGTCATCTTGATCTAAAAAAGCAATTAATTCACATCGGGATTCCTGAATTCCTCGGTTGCGGGCGGCAGCTACTCCTTGGTTTTCCTGATAAACATAGCGAATTTTTTCAACATAAGGCTGCAATGCTTGGCGGGTGTCGTCGGTTGAACCGTCGTCTACGACGATAATTTCCCAGTTTTTATAGGTTTGGCTGATGACGCTTTTTACCGCTTGCGCGATGTAGCGAGATCCATTATATGCTGGAATAATTACACTTACTCGCGGTGTCGGATTTGCCATTGACATGAGTTTTATCGGTGATAAGGAAGGGTTCGGTAACTGATTCGGAAACGGAGGTAACGGAGGTAACGGAGGTAAGGCAGAAGGCAGAAGGCAGATACAATTGTACTGCTGACAGCAATCCGAATTTGAAAGGTAAATCTGGTATTTTAGCGTGCATAAAATACAGATTCAATTCCCTGTACTTCCTCGACTAATTGTTGCCATTCTGCTGAATTAATTAGAGAATATGTATCTAAATTATGCCCTTTAGCTGACGAAAAATTGCCAAAATATTCGACCCAGTTTAATAGCGTTTCTGTAGTCAAAAAAGGTGTGTACTTCAAAGATTCTTGAAGCGACTTCTGCATTCTGCTTAGATCTTCTTGACAGTAAGCCTGCCAAGCATTCCACACTAAAGAGCTGTAATGCACCCGGCTTTCTATCTTCGTTATTGACCTCTGAACCTCTTTTTGAGCAACAAATTGATCTGTTTGGTTATCATCGCAAACTAAAGCTTTTTCGATCGCCTCCATCGACTCTGCCAACATCCGTTCCTCTTTGAATAGTTTCTCTGCCCGCTGCTTGCAAGCTTGACCGATTTGATGGCGCAATTCTGAATACATCGCCCAAGCTTCTACAGTTTTCGCCAATTCCCTCGCGGTTCCCTCTGGATCGGTATTCGGATCGGGCAACAATTTCCCAGTATCGCCAAGCCCTTCAGGAATACCGCCCACAGCCGTTGCAACTATCGGCAATCCCTTAGCCATCGCTTCCATGACTGCAAGAGAAGGCGCTGCATCTGCCAGAGAAGTCAAAATGAATATGTCGCTAGCATCAAGCCAATCTAGAATATCCCAGCGCTGTCCGATCAACTTTACGCGATCGCTCACCTCTAACTCTTTAATAGTTTTCCTCAATTCTATTTCTACATTGTCAGCGCTTCCCTCACCAGTTCCTGCCCACACAAAATACAGTTTAGACCACACAGGAGACTGCTGCAACTGCTTGATTGCTTCGATCTGATATCGATGCCCTTTAATCGATGCCAATCGAGCCGATGTGAAACAGACAATCGCATCTTCAGGAATGTCTATTTCTTGTCGCAGGCGTTGACGAGCCGCAGCATTAGGAGGTGCAAAATATTTGGGAGAACGTCCCAAATAAATCACTTGTCCTCGCTCTTTTGGTAACTTGAAATCTTGGCATAATAAATTCAAATGTTCGTAAGCGCCAACAATCAAGGCTCTAGCTTGCAAGCAGTGGTAGAGCACTCCTTCTACATAAGGCACTACATCCCCGCAGGCAAAAGTTGCGTGTTCTGGCATAACTAACCCAATCACCATCATGTATGGTATTCCCATTTCAATAACTACCTGTTTAGCTGCAAAATTGGAAAAGGGCCAACCATCGCTAAAAATAATCATATCCGGTTGATTGCTAGCAAAAAGCTCTCGTGCATCCTGAGTATTTCTTAACACCCGCTGTAAATCTTTATGGCCGCTAAAATCCAGCCACAAATGCTCTATACCTAACTCTCGTTCTCGCTCCAGCAAGGGGCTAGAATGTTTGGTTTGCACGCAAGTGACTCGATAGCCTAACAAGGCTAACTGACAAAGAATGGCATGATTATACTGCGCTAATCCTCCCACGCCCGGATCGTCGGTGTTGTAGAGTAGAATGTGCGTTTCCCTACGGGGTAGCTTCGCTTCACGCGCTGGTGAAGCTGTGGGAATAGAACTCTGTTGAGATTGGGGTGGATTAGTCATCACCATCAGAATTATCTCTTGCCATTCCGCTAACGTACTCAGCGAATAAGCGTCAAAATTTTCACCATATTCTTCCGAAGCCATCTGAAAACTTTCTAGCCAATTCAAAACTGTTTTTGTTGGCAAAAAAGGCGTATATTGTAATGACTCTTCTAAACACTGTGCCATCTCTGCTAGATGACCGTCGCGATACATCCGCCATGCCAGCCACTTTAAGCATTGATAGCGTTCTGGGTTTTTTAACTTCTGAATTGACTGAGGCAAATCGGGTCTAGCGAAGAATTTTTTCATCACTATTTCTATATTCTTCATTACGCGAAAACCGATTGACATGAGATTAGAATTGTGCTGGCGATAACAGGTAAGTGTTTCTTCTAACCAAACTGCTTTGCACCCCTTTAAAGCTAAACGCAAGGCAAAGTCTAAATCTTCTGCTAGTGGAAACTGAGAATCAAAACCGCCCAATTTTACCCACCACTTTCGGCGCAGCATTATCGCACTCGGCCGCACGCATTTATATAGAATAAAGCTTTCTAAATCTAATTTAGACGCTTGCTGCCAAGGCTTGACAGCAGAAATCTCTCGCCCGTTTTCATCGACGATCGACCAACCTGTTTGCACCATATCTAAGGTGGGGTCAGCGTCAAAGCAAGCTAGTTGTTTCTCTAGCTTGGATGGTAGGAAATAGTCATCGGCATCTAGAAATGCCAAAAACTCGCCTTGCGCTAGTTGGCAAGCAATATTTCTGGCGACTGCTACTCCTTGATTTTCCTGGTATATATAGCGAATTTTGTCAAAATAAGGCTGCAATACTTGCTGCGTGCGATCTGTCGAACCATCGTCTACAACTATAATCTCCAAGTTAGTAAAAGTTTGACATAGGGCGCTTTCTACCGCTTGTACGATGTAGCGATCGCCATTATATACAGGTATAATTACGCTGATGAGCGGTGTTTGATTGACTGTTGACATTATTTAGCTCGCTGTTAACCTATGATTATCTAGTTTAGATTAATGTGCCGGACATTCAGCATTATTTTGTGTTCGGTAGATCTACTTACAAAAGCTTGAACTTTGGCAAAGTGTAGCATATAATTTTACAGGGAATCATTACTCAAAAGGAAAATAAAAAATGAATTCGGAAACAGCGCAGGTGAATTTTCAGCAACAGGCAGAACTTTATTTAGCTACAGGCAACTTCGAGCGAGCGATCGCACTTTGCCAACAAGTTTTGGCATCTGAACCCAACTCTGCAGAGAGTTGCAAGACCTTGGGGAAAGCGCTGCAAGCTCAGGGTAAACTAGAAGACGCAAGGTATTGGTATAAAGTTGCGATCGCCCACCAACCCGATTTTGCCGAAGCTTTTGCTAACCTCGGCACTCTCAGCGCTACTTTGGAACAGTGGCAAGAGGCGATCGCCTGTTACCAAAAAGCCATCTCCCTGCAACCAAACTTTGCAGGATTTTACCGTAATTTAAGCCGGATATTTACTCAAGTCGGTCAAGCTGAAGAAGCAGCAGACTGTTGGTATCAAGCACTGATCGTGGAACCGATAGAAACAGCAGAAGAATATCTCGATTTAGGTAATACTTTGCTGAGCCAAAATAAGCCTGAAAAAGCGCTAGTTTGTTACCATCGCACCATTTTTTTAAACCCGAGTTGTTGCGAAGCTTATTGCAAAATAGCAGAAGCTGCTAGCGACTTGAAACAGTGGGACGAAGCTATTGTTAACTATCGCAAAGCGATTAAACTCCAGCCGGATATTTCGGAGCTTCATTACAAATTAGGAAATGTTTTGCAAGCTAAGGATCTCTGGCGCGAAGCGGAGGCTGCCTACCGAAAAAGTATTGATTTAAATCCCAATTCTTTTTTGTCATACTACAACTTAGGCAGCGTGCTGCTCAATTTAGAAAAATGGCAAGAAGCTGCGATAGCCTACCGCACGGCTGTTGAAATTAACCCGGATTATTCTTGGTCTTACTACAGCATCGGTGCAGCTTGCGATCGATTAGAGCAATGGTCGGAATCCGCTGCGGCTTACCAGCGCGCTACTGAAGTAGACCCGAATTTCTTCGCAGCTTTTCACAAGTTAGGAGATGCTCTTTTTAAACTAGAAAAGTGGTCAGAAGCTGAGGCTGCATACGAACGGGCGATCGCCCTAAATGCAGATTTATTTTGGTCTCATTATAACTTAGCTTTGACTTTAGTTAAAATTCAAAAGTTTGAACCAGCAACACTAGCTTATCGGCGGGCGATCGCACTCAATCCAGAATTCTCTTGGACTTACCACAATTTAGGAGAAGTGCTGTTAAAAACTCAACAGTGGAAAGCCGCAGCTAGCGCTTATCAACGTGCTATTGAACTTAATCCCCGTATTTCTTGGTCTTATTACAATTTAGGCGATGCTTTGAGTGAAAGTCACGAATGGAACGATGCTGTTTCTGCCTACCTTTGTGCGCTTAAAATCGACCCGTCTCTACCGAAAATTTACATGAAGTTAGGTAAGGCTCTAATTAAAAGAACTCCGGTAGATTCAGATCTAGCAACTAGCTACTATCACCACGAAATGCAGCCGCTGCACCCTCCTGAATTTTACTGCGAAATCGCCCAAAAGTTTGCTGAGAGCGATCGGCGTAACGAAGCCATAATGTTGTACTTGATGGCATTAGAAATTAGACCCAAAGATCCAGAAATCTCCCAAAAATTAGAAGAGATTTTAGAAAAACAGCGTCAAACAGGGGAATCTACTCTATTATTAGAGTTAGAAGCTAAGGATATTCGCGATCGTTACATTGCCCGAGTCGCCAAAGGCAAGACTTTTGCAGAAGTCGGTGGCTTGTGGGGAACTGTCAGCGAAAAAGTATCTGTAGCTAGCAAATACGGTGCAGTTTCTCTGACAATGATTGATGCCATGCCGGCATCCATGCACTGGTGGCAAGATTTTCACGATCGCATGACAAGTTTAAATATTGCTAATTATCACTGTATCAATCAAGATATCACTCAGATTCAGCTTGCAGACATTGGCGAGCCTTACGATGTAGTTCACTGTGCAGGAGTTTTGTACCATCACCCCCATCCGTTGCAGATTTTAGTTGCTTTGCGTCAGATAACTCGCGAGCATTTAATTTTCACTTCAGCTATTACTCAAGAAGTCATAGAAAATGACTTGGGACGCTATGAAATTCCCGCTTCTGGAGTAATGTTTATTCCGGCTTTGGACGACGCAGAACGAGCTATTTTAACAGCTTATTGGCGGACATACATCAACAACAACCAACTTATAGGGATAACTGAGAAAGCAGTTTTTGACATGAACAACTTTGCGGCGTGCTGGTGGCTGCCTACAGCTACTGCTTTAGAAGCTATGTGCAAAGTCGCGGGATTTAACGTTTTAGACAAAGGATTGACTTGGGACAATAATGCTTTGACTCTGCTGCTGGGGATTTGAGGATGGGTAAAGGAATAATAACAGGACTTGCTTGTTCACAAACGGCTAAACACCCGGTTTCTGAGCGGATTCCTCGTTTTATTTCCCCAATATTCCTACTAAAAACCGGGTGTTTTCCGTAAGTCCTAAATAAAATAGCTGCAAACATTTTTTGTGAATAAAAGAGGAACTGGGAAATAATTTAATGAACAATCACCAACCAGGGACGCCGTTAGGAAACATTTTAGTAGTAGACGATACACCAGAAAACCTGCGTCTGTTGTCTACGATGTTGACTCAGAGGGGCTACACCCCCCGCTGCGTGATTAACGGAAAAATGGCTCTAAGAGCCTGCAATTCTAATCCACCCGATTTGATTTTGCTCGACATAATGATGCCGGAAATGAACGGCTACGAAGTCTGTCAGCACTTGAAACTAGAAGCAAAAACTCGCGAAATCCCGGTAATTTTTATCAGCGCTAAAGATGAAGTATTTGACAAAGTAAACGCATTTGCTGTGGGAGCTGTTGACTATATCAGCAAGCCATTTCAGTTTGAAGAAGTTCTCGCCCGCATCGAAAGTCACCTCAGCCTACAGAATTTACAAAAGCAGCTAAAAGAACAAAATATGCTGCTGCAAGAAGAAATCACGAGTCGCTTAGCAGTAGAAAAAACGCTTCAGGAGAAAAATCAAATTTTGCAACAAGAAATCAGCACCAGGCGCGCTGTAGAAAAAGCTCTGCAAGAGCAAAATTTGGTACTCCAACAAGAGATATCCCACCGCCAGCGCGCTGAATCTGCTCTATTAAAATCTAACCAAGAATTAGCACGTTCAAATGCAGAACTAGAACAATTTGCTTATGTGGCTTCTCATGACTTGCAAGCGCCTTTAGCAACCATTGCCAGTTACGCTCAACTTTTAGAAAAACGCTACAAAGACCAACTCGACAGCCAAGGTAGTAAGTTTATCGGCAATATCGTTCAGGGCTGCACCAGAATGCAAACTTTAATTGACGATTTACTCGAATATTCGCGCGTTGGCCGGAGTCGGAAACCTTTTGAACTGATAGATTGCAATCACGCAGTCGAGCAAGCACTCGCGAACCTGCAAGGGGCGATCCGTGAGACTAAAGCCGTTGTCACATACAGCGAATTACCTGCGGTAATGGGGGATATTTCTCAACTCGTACAGCTATTTCAAAATTTAATCAGCAATGCGATTAAATATCGCCACGATGCACCGCCTGTGGTTCATATTACCGCTTGCAAACAGGAGGAAAACTGGTTGATTTCTGTCTCAGATAATGGAATTGGGATTGCTCCCCAGCATCAAAAACGTATCTTTCAAATTTTCCAGCGCTTGCATACTCAAAGAGAATATTCGGGGACAGGTATTGGTTTAGCAATTTGTCAAAAGATTGTGGAACTTCACGGCGGATGTATCTGGGTGGAATCGGAACCGGAGCAAGGTTCAACTTTTTACTTTACTATCGCTTAATTGAGACATAATTTCTGCAAAATGTAGAAGCTATAAGCTAGGTAAAATTAAATAATACTTTCTCTGTTAGAAATCATAACCTAAAAGATATAATCTAGAAGTTGATAGTATTTAATAGGGCAGATGAAAAGATTGAATAACTGTGACTATCCGGGTGGGGAGATGGGCTACCGTTGCATTTTTTTTAAGTGGTATAAATGTCAGTTAGAATAAAAATTATTTTCTGTTGACAGTAGAGTGGGTGCGTGATAAAATCTTAATTAAAACATAATTATTGTAGCGCTTGCTTACTCTCCCCAATCTGACGCTCGATGTATGTGTAAGTGAATTGAATGACAGCCCTTAAAATAAAAGGTAAAATTTAAGTTAGTTTAATATTTCGTTAGTCAATAAATATTATGAAAGCAGTTTTTAACTTAGCTTTGCCTCCTATCTGCTTTAAAGTTCTGTTAGTAGAAGACAACCCTCATGAAGCTGAGCTGATTGAAGATTTGCTGTCAGAAATAGGCGGCGCGCAGCGTATAGTGCTGACGAAAGTAGAGCGCCTCAGCGAAGCGCAGCAGCGATTGAATCAAGAAACTTTTGACATAATTTTATTAGACCTTTCACTGCCAGATAGTGTGGGAATCGAGACGGTGGCTCGGGTACAAGAGTACGGGGTAAATGTGCCGATCGTAGTTCTGACCGCCCAAAACGACGAAGAACTTGCCCTGCGGTTGATTTCGGTCGGCGTACAGGATTATTTGGTAAAAAGAAAAATCGACAGCGAACTGTTAATTCGATCGCTCCGTTACGCCATAGAACGCCAGAACAGTCAAGATGCTTTGCGAAACAGCGAAGAAAAATATCGTTCGGTGGTGGAAAATTCCCTGATCGGAATTGCCATCATCGCTCCAATTATTGACTGCGAAATTCCTCAAAATTGCAATTGGATAGAAGTTAACGATGCCCTGTGCAATTTGCTGGGCTACGAACGCTACGAACTCATGCAGAACAATTGGCTAGAGTTGACTCATCCAGAGGATTTTGATGCCAATCTTGCAAAATTGTCTCAAATGTTAGCAGGTACGATCGACGGTTATATCTCAGACAAAAGGTGGCTCAAAAAAGACGGCGAAATAGTTCATACGCGAGTTTCCCTGCGCTGCATCCGCCGCCAGGACGGGTCAATCAACCGGATGATCGAAGTAGTGTTGGACGTGAGCGATCGCTACCGCTACGAAGCAAAACTGAAAGCGTCAGAAGAATTTTTAAACCACACAATAAATGCTACGCCAGACCCAATTTTTGTCAAAGACGAGCAACACCGCTGGATGATATTAAATGATGCTTTTTGTCAGTTGGTCGGCAAATCGCGACAAGAACTGATTGGCAAATCAGATTATGACTTTTTCCCCCAATCAGAAGCTGCTGTTTTTTGGACAAAAGATGAAGAAGTATTGAGAACGGGTGTCTGCTTGGAAACAGAAGAAAAATTTACCGACTCTGCCGGGAGAGAACACATCATTTCTACCAAAAAAAGCGTCTTCCAAATAGCAGACGGCAGTAAAGTAATAGTGGGTACAATTAGAGATTTTACCGAATACAGACAGCAACAAAAAGCCCTGGAGCAAAGCGAAGCTCGCTTTCAAAAATTGGTAGCTAACCTGCCGGGAATAATTTATCAATTACGAATGTCAGCAACTGGAAAAATGTTTTTCCCCTACATTTCTTCAGGCAGCAGCAAACTCTACGAATTAGAGGCAGAAGCAATAGAGGAAAATGCGGAACTGATTTTCAATGGAATTCACCCAGACGATCTCTTAGATTTAAAAGCATCGATCGCAATTTCAGCCACTAAGCTGGAACCTTGGCAGCAGCAGTGGCGGCAGACTTTACCATCTGGAAAAGTTAAGTGGCTGCAAGGAGCTGCGAGACCAGAAAGGCTCACTAATGAGAGCAAATCTAGCAGCGAAGGCGATATTCTCTGGGACGGTTTAGTGATGGATATTACTGAATTAAAGCAGGCACAAACAGAGCGCGATCGTTTTTTTACCATCTCATTAGATTTGCTTTGTATTGTTGGTTTTGACGGCTATTTTAAACGTTTAAATCCAGCTTGGTCAACAGCTTTAGGCTACAGTATTACTGAATTGTTTGCCAAGCAAATGATCGAATTTGTTCATCCAGACGATCGAAAAGCTACTGCGGCGGAAGGAGCGAAACTAATCGCGGGTACGTCCAGTATCTCCTTTGAAAACCGCTACATCTGCAAAGACGGTTCTTACAAATACTTCCTGTGGACGGCATCGCCATTTAGCGAAGAAGGTTTAATCTACTCAGTTGGTCACGATATTACCTCTCGTAAACAAGCAGAGTCCCAACTCCAGCGACAAGCAGTAGCAATGGCCGCTGCTTATGACGGTATCGCCATTTTTAATAATAATAAAGAATGTATTTATTCCAACGACGCTTATCTGAAAATGTACGGTTTGACCAGCCCTAGCGAACTGTATGGGAAGAAATGGAAAATGCTCTACAGCAAAGCAGAAAATATATTTTTTGAACTACAAATAATGCCGATGCTCTTGCAAAAAGGGTACTGCAATATAGAAGCTATCGGTCAGCGCCAGGACGGTAGTAAGTTCCCTCAAGAATTGTCGCTGACAATGCTTGTCGGTGGCGAAATTATTTCTATAGTCCGCGATATAACTAATAGAAAACAGGTAGAATCAGCCCTGCGATTGAGCCAGCGTCGTTACCAGACTTTAGCAGAAGCATCGCCAGTTTGCATCTTCCATACGGATACCTTGGGAAATTGCCTTTATGTGAATAAACGGTGGAGTGAAATTACGGGATTAAAGGCAGAATTAGCAGCAGAAATTGGCTGGATGAATGCCATACATTCTGATGATGTCGAGCGGGTAAAAAATGAATGGCATCGCGCAACTATTGAGAAAAGACCTTTTAAATCTGAATACCGCTTTCAGCATCCAGATGGTCGGATAATCTGGGTGATAGGTCAGGCAATTGCAGAAATCGGAGACAAGCAGGAGATTAAAGGCTATATCGGCACTATTACTGATATTAGCGATCGCAAACAAGCAGAATTAGATTTGCTGCGAGTTACTCAAGCAGTGGAAAGCACCAGCGATGCGATCGGCATTGCTGACTTGACAGGGCGATCGTTCTACCACAATCAAGCCTTTATTCAACAGTACGGCTACACAGCAGAAGAACTAAACACAGCAGGCGGATTAACAGCAATTTACCCCCAAACTAAAGTGCTGTTAGAAATGTTTAAAACTATCCGTAAAGGCAAATCTTGGCAAGGCGAACTCAAAATTAACACTAAAAACAACGCACTGGTAACAACTTTATTTCGCGCCGACGGCATTAAAGATGAAACTGGTAATTTAATCGGGTTAGTGGGAGTAATTACCGATATCACCGAACGCAAACAAGCCGAGATGGCCCTGCAGCAGCAATTAAGGCGAGAACGGCTGGTAGTTGCCATGCTCGATCGCATTCGCTCCTCTCTCAATTTAGAAGAAGTCCTCAGCACTGCTGTCGAAGAAGTGCGGCACTTTTTGCAAACAGACCGCACAGTTATTTACCGTTTTAATCCGGACTGGAGTGGCTTTGTCGTTGTGGAATCAGTGGCAAAAGATAGAATTTCGCTGCGAAATTTCAACAATCTTGATGGCTGTTTTAAAGAGAAATTTGTTGATATTTATCAGCAAGGCGGTATTAGATCTATGGAAAATATTTACCAAGAAAATTTGACGGAATGCCACATAAAGTTTCTCGAAGGATTGGAAGTAAAAGCTAACTTAATAGTGCCGATTTTAAAAGCACGAGAAAGCATTTCCCAGACCGAACTGACCGCAAAAAATCAGCTCTGGGGACTGCTAATCGCCCAGGATTGCAGGGGCCCCCGTCCCTGGGATTCCTCAGAAATAGAATCCCTCCGGCAATTGTGCGTGCAATTGGCGATCGCGATCCAGCAATCGACGCTATTTCAACAAGCACAAACCGAAATTGCCGATCGCAAACTTGCAGAATCTGCCCTCCAACAAGCCAAAGAAGTCGCAGAAAGCGCCAACCGCGCTAAAAGCGAATTTCTCGCCAACATGAGCCACGAATTGCGGACGCCTTTAAACGGCGTTTTAGGTTACGCTCAAATCTTGAAAACCGACAAAGACTTAAACTCAGATCAGCAAGAAAGTCTCAGCAATATTCAACAGTGCGGTCAACACCTGCTGATGCTAATCGACGATGTTTTAGACCTTTCCAAAATCGAAGCTAGAAAAATGGAACTCTACCCAGAAGAGTTGAATTTTCTAAATTTCACAAAAAACATTGCCGATCTCTTTCAGATGCGGGCCTCGCAAAAAGAAATTTTATTCAATTACGAACAAGTATCTCCCCTACCTAGCTGCGTTTGTGTAGATCCAAAAAGATTGCGCCAAATTCTCATAAATTTACTCAGCAATGCTGTTAAGTTTACTAACAGCGGAGGTGTGACTTTTAAAGTCGGCTATGTAGGCACACAGGCCTGGAGTCGAGGGCAAAACGAAAATTATGAATTATCGATTTTGAGTTCGGAACTGAAAGAAAATTATCTGCGCTTCGCCCAAAATGCGAACCCAGCCCAACACACTTTAAAAATCCGCTTTCAAGTCGAGGATACTGGCACAGGAATAGACCAAAGCAAGTTAGAAGAAATATTTTTGCCATTCCACCAAGTAGGAGGCAATACATTTGTTGAAGGTACGGGTCTCGGACTCTCGATCAGCCAGAAATTAGCAAAAATGATGGGCACCCAAATTGGAGTAAACAGCACTTTGGGAAAAGGCAGCACTTTCTGGCTGGATTTAGAAGTGCCCGCAGTCCAACGGTACTTAGAGGTATCTCCTTTGCGGAAAAAACGCTGGGTTGTTGGTTTTGTTGGCAACAAGCGGAAAGTGCTAATCCTGGATGAAAATCAACTAAATCGCGATTTGTTGTGCAGGTTGCTGAGGCGTTTGGGATTTGAAGTTGCAGAAGCACAAAACCGTCAAGAATCCCTGTACAAATCAGTTGAATTTCAACCGGATGTGATTTTTATTGACTTGGGGATGCCTGTAATGGATGGCTTAGAAACTGTTAGGAGATTGCGGGAGTTACCGGAAGTAAAAAATATCGTGTTAATCGCTATGTCAGCTAGCGTTTTCGATGCGGCGCAGCAAGAGAGACTCCTTGCAGGGTGCGATGATTTTCTTCCCAAGCCGATCGAAGCAAATCACTTTTTGGCACAGTTGCGCGTGCATTTGGATCTAGAATGGATTTACGGGGAAACTTCGGAAAACAAAAAGCGCAAAACTCCCTGTTTGTCACCCGCATCGGATTTTCCTGCTTATTCTTCTCTGTTACCTGCGGTTTCTGAGTCGGTAGCAAAAATTTTGAAACTCGCTGCTATGGGCGACATTGAAGAAATTTTTGAGGAGAGTGCTAAGCTGGAGAGTTTAGAACCTAAATTAGTACCGTTTATCTCGAAGCTGCGCCAACTTGCTAAGGGATTTCAGCTCAAACAAATTCGGAATACTTTAAAGCAATATATCGAGGGGAAGTAGTCCGTAGTCAGTGGTCAGTGGTCAGTAGTGATATCATGTCCGATCGAGCGACCGGACATGATATCACTCTAATAGCCAACCAAATAATTCTCCTACTGTCAGTTGCAATTCCCTGGCAAAAGATGGCACGGGCAATAACTGTTCCGGTTCGTCGAACACCTCCGTTGATTGAGTCGGCAGATATACAAAAACCGATTGCTCATCTGGATCGATTAACCAACCCATTTGAGTTCCGTGTTTGAGACAATGTAAAATATTTTTAGTAACTTTAGTTTGGTTTTGGTCGGGGGAGAGGATTTCAATTGTCCAATCCGGGGCGATCGCAAACACATTTGCCATACCGCCATTTTCTTTACGGGGAATGCGCTCCCAAGTGAATACAGTTACGTCTGGAACGATCGCTCGACCGCCAAAAATGCACCGTAGTTCTGGAAATACTCGCGCCACCTTTTGAGGTTTGAGAGTAGCATTAGCAGCACTTGTCAACTCGCCTTGAATGACACTATGTTCTCCTTGAGGCATCGGTTTTTGAATGATTGCACCGTCAATGTACTCGCTGGCTGGTGTGGTTTCTGGCAACTTCAGAAACTCTTGGAGTGTCAAAGATTTTCGCAGGGTTTTTACCATCCGATTTTACCTATAAAATAGAGTTTCATCTGCTATTTTACCCAAAAGTCCCGGACTCGTGCGATCGGCGCTCCACTTACTTCTTCCTTCGGCTATACCACCTTGCATCCTGCGGCTAATCTTGCTTCTATATATTCAGAGACAGTTTTTGAGAGAGTTGGGATTGAAATTACTTTGCCTCAGTAACGGCCACGGAGAAGACGCGATCGCCCTTCGCATCTTGCAGGAACTGCAACAGCACCCGCATCCGCCAGAATTAGCCGTGTTTCCGCTAGTGGGTGAAGGGCAAGCTTTCGCTCAACTAGAAAACGCCCGCATCATCGGCCCGGTGCAGCGGATGCCTTCGGGCGGCTTTATTTACATGGACGGGAGAGAATTTTTGCGCGATGTCAAAGGCGGCCTGCTTCAGTTGACTATCGCTCAGTTTAAAGCCATCCGCGCTTGGGCGCGATCGCAACAACAGT
This sequence comes from Microcoleus sp. Pol12B3, assembly GCF_036701355.1. Taxonomy (NCBI): domain Bacteria; kingdom Bacillati; phylum Cyanobacteriota; class Cyanophyceae; order Oscillatoriales; family Microcoleaceae; genus Microcoleus; species Microcoleus sp. Pol12B3. Next base: position 81,864 of record NZ_JAUBQS010000003.1, on the reverse strand, counting down.
CTGGGAATCAAGACGGCTTTATTTTAGCCTGCGGGGATATTGTACCGCTGCTGTTTGCTTGGGTCAGCGGCGCGCCCTATGCGTTTGTCGGTACTGCCAAGTCAGAGTATTATTTGCGCGACGAGAACGGGCCTCTGGCTCGCAAATCCCGAGTCTTGGGCTGGTGGGGTTGCCCGCGATCGGTTTATTTGCCTTGGGAGCGCTGGTTGATGACTCGATCGCGCTGTCGGGCCGTTTTTGCCAGGGACGCGCTGACTGCCGAGACTTTACAAAAGCTGGGAATTCCCGCTTACAATCTCGGAAATCCGATGATGGACGGACTCGAACCGGAAAACCCCGCCGGTTTTTACGGCCCTGACGCAGAGTTTCGGGAAATGTCGCGATCGCTAGTCATCACCTTACTCCCCGGTTCTAGAGCGCCGGAAGCCTACGCTAATTGGCTGCTAATAGTAGAGGCTGTAGCCGGAATTTTGTCGCTGTTTGCCGATCGCCAATTGTTATTTTTCGGAGCCATTTCTCCAGAGTTAAACTTAGAAGCTTTGCGACCTAGTTTAGAATTTTTCGGCTGGCGACAAGACGGGGAAACTAGAACGCAGCGGCGAGAAGGAAGTATTTTGCGACCTCCTATTTCTAGCGGTCAAGAAATTCGGAAAGAATCTCCTAATTTGCTATTGCCCTTGACATTTGTGCAGAGAAACGCCACGATGATTTTGACTCAGCAAAGTTTTAACGATTGTTTGTACGAAGCGGATTTAGCAATAGCAATGGCCGGAACTGCTACAGAACAATTTGTAGGTTTAGGAAAACCGGCGATCGCCATTCCCGGAAACGGCCCGCAATTTACTCCAGCTTTTGCAGAAGCTCAAAGTCGCCTGTTAGGCCCGTCATTAATTTTAGTCAAACATCCTGCTGAAGTTGCAGGCACCGTCCAGTCTTTGCTCCGCGACCCTGACAGGTTGCAGCTAATCGCTGAAAATGGCTTGCGGCGCATGGGAGAACCCGGTGCAGCAGCCAGAATTGCCGAGTGTTTAATTCAGCGCTTCGGCGGTGAATCCAGCAATTCTCAATTGGCTGCAATAGACTAGGGACAAAACGTTGTTTTGTCCCTACCAAGTATGTTTAATTCTACTTGATTTAAAAATATTGTTCACTAACTACCTACTAATTTTCGTAGGTGCGCCTAGGCGCACCTTACTAATACTGCATTCGCAGAAAATTTCAAGTCGCCGTTTTTTCTGATGATGGAACCCAGAAATTAGCTTGAGGAATTTTAAAATCCGACTTAACCAAAACTCCCGGTTCTCGCTGCACAGGCAGCACATCTAAAGTATCCGTTTGCGCGCAATATTTTAAATCTTCAATAACACCTAAACCGAGAAGGCGCTGGCCGTGACTTGCCTTTTCCAACAATTCATGCAACCGATCTTGCCAGTGCAAATAAAGAGCAATAGCCCCAAATACTTCATCATTACCAGCAAAATCGCTCGCAGGAATACCGCTTTCTGCTAGCAGACTTTGGGCGATCGCACCAGCACAAACCGTATCTTCCAACGAATAACTCCCTTCCCAACCAGAACCCACAATCCAAATAGTTTCCGGCTGTTTATTTAACAAAAACTGCACCACCGATTTGCGGTTTATCAAAGCCGCCGTTAACACAGTTGCAGCAGCTTGCACTCGCTGCAGAGCCCGAGTACCGTTAGTTGTGCTGATAAAAATTCGCTTCCCAGCCACCTTTTCTGGCGTGCAGTCGAAGGGGGAATTCCCCATATCAAATCCGTCAACTTTGCCGCCGCCTCGCTCTCCGGCGCGAATCCGCTTATCTGCAGGCCATTTTTCGCTCTCGGCCATTAGCTTATCTAAGTCGCTGAAAACTTGGACAGCTTCCGCCCCATTATTCAGGGCCGTTGCCATTGTCGTAGTCGCCCGCAGCACATCAACTGCGATCGCGCAAGCCGGCATTTTGTCGGCTGGCGTAAGTTCTGGGGTATGGTAAATAAAAAGCTTCACTTTTGGGCTACCTGCGATAAATCCTCATCAGCAATAATAATGGAAAGTGGATGATAGAAAATAGAGTCGAGTCCTCAAAAGCAGAAAATATGTCAAAACAGCTAAATTCAAACCCCGCCCGCGCCGCCATTACCGCACCAATTGGACTCCTCGCAGGTTTTACCTATCCTCTGCGAGCTTTCACGCTAATTTTGCAAACTCCCAAGCTGTGGACTTATGTATTAGTTCCCGTGGCCCTAAATTTTATAATTGGTATCGGTCTTTATTTAAGCTTACTATTTCCCAGTTTGGCAGGGATAGACGTTTTAGTTGCCGATTTGTCCGTCCGATTTAATGCTTTAATTGCGAGTTGGCCAGCTTGGCTGAGTTTTCTCGGCGCCTTAACAGTCGCTTTCGGATGGCTGCTGCGGGTACTCCTAGTGTCAGGACTTTTGCTGATCATCGGATTTTTGTTAGTGCAGTTTGGCGTAATTTTAGGTTCGCCCTGGTACGGCAAACTTTCCGAACAATTGGAACTGCTGCGGAACGGTCAATTGCCCGCAGAAGCACCAATGAATTTGGCGAGTAATTTTCGAGATATTCAAAGGGCGATCTCTTTTGAACTGCGAAAACTACAAATTTTGTTGAGCGCCGGCATACCGCTGCTGCTGCTGAATTTTATCCCGGGCGTCGGATCTATTATTAGCAGTTTGGGTGGCGTAGCTTTGGGCGCGACTATTGTCTGTTTGGACTTTCTAGATGCACCTTTGGAGAGGCGGAGGCGACCTTTTCAGGAGAAGTTGGAGATAATTTGGGCGAGTTTGCCGGCCAGCGGGAGTTTTGGTTTGGTTTGTTTGGGTTTGGTGAGTATTCCCCTGTTGAATCTGTTGGCGATTCCGCTGTGCGTGACGGCGGGAACTTTGTTTTTTTGCGATCGCATTTGGCCGGCCCGCTTTGCCCCACAAGAAACAAAGAGCGATCGAGAAACTAACATTACCAATTAAAAACTAGGAAGATGCTTCTTCCTTCGGCCGACTCTGGGAGTTAAAACCCAAAAACGGGCTTAACAACAGCCAGCTAATGAAGAAAAAGGATGCTGTAAATAGCTGGACAATATCGATCGCCGACAAATATCCGTCAGATAATAGTGCAATAGTTCTATCTGTCAGCCCGAATATCCAAGAGAGAATCCCAAACAGCCAAATGCCTTTTTGGAGCATGGGCAAAAATGCTGAAACTTCGGAGTTTTGCTGCTTGTTCATTGATTTAGCCCTTGTTTGCGAAAAGTCTGATTAACCGGGGCACCCCAAGGGCTTAAGGATTTTTGGTGTCTCCTCGGATTCCCTTTGTTATCTATATGTTAAGAAATATTTCTCAATGTGACAAGGCGACCTGCGAGGGATTCCCGCATCTATCTCCAGAGGTAGTTAGAGCGCTGACAAAGAGTTATATTTGCTACACTTTGACAGACTACTAGAGATTTTGCCGATTTTTTGAGATATCAATTGCTGGGCACGGATAGCGGCGGGTTCTATTGGCACCGCGCCTACAAAAAAAGGTTGTAATTTATATTGAATTATGCAATACTACAAAGTGAACAAGTCTGGTTAAAGAACGATCCTGAGGTTTGTACTGAGGACTGAAGTCCTCAAAGCCCAAAAAGCCACAGGACAAACAATTTGATTATCAAAATCAACCGGACTTGATGTGAGTTCAGCGTTAATAAAATCGAACAATGGCACGCTTAAATCAGATTATTGCGATCGAAAAAGGTATCAAAAGCCGCTCGGTTCAAGAACTGGCAGAAGCTCAAAAAGCTCTCCAGAAGCCCGCTGTGCTTTCTGGAATCTCCCGCACTTACCGTCCCAAAGACGAAGAAGGCGAACAACTGCCGCCCGAGTCCAAAAAAGTTGAAGTCAAAGCAGAAGAGATTATCCGCAAAACGACTGAAGTTTTGACCAAACTCTTCGACGTAACCGCAACCAAAGATTGGACAAACTGTAGCGCCCGCGCGGACGTAACTGTAGACGGAAACGTGCTTTTGAGCCAAGTTCCCGTCAGCTATTTGCTATTCCTTGAAAAGCAGTTAGCAGATTTGCAAGCATTTATCAAAAAACTTCCCGTCTTAGATGCTTCCGAGACGTGGAACTTCGATGCTTCGGCAGATTGCTGGGCCACAGAACCGGTGCAAACTCTCAAGACTTTTAAAACTCCGCGCAATCACGTTAAAGCTGAAGCTACCGAACACCATCCGGCTCAAGTCGATGTTTATTACGAAGATATTACGATCGGCTATTGGCGGACTGTCAAGTTTTCTGGAGCTTTACCAGCACGGCGGATAAATGAGTTGCTGCAAAGGGTGGAAATATTGCAGCAAGCTGTTATGTTCGCCCGCGAAGAAGCTAACAATTCTGAAGTTGAGGAACAGAGAGTGGGAGAGCGAATTTTTCAGTTTATTTTTCGCTGATTGCTTGCTTTTTTGATAGTTATGGTTTAAGATATAAACAGAGTACAAGTTAAAACTCAAACTTCAACTTAAACCGTACAAATGTGATAGTGCAGGTTCGACTCCTGTCCCTCCTACCCAAAATAGGGCCCAAAATAGGGGGGTAGCCCAATTGGCAGAGGCAGCATTGCGTACAAATTCAACAGCAAGCTATTACTCTAAACTCAGCATTCACCGCCGATCGCTAAAACGAATGTCAGGAAAATCACATCATCGAGGTTGCTGGCTCATATCCAGCCCCCTCTACCAAACGCAGGGGGGTAGCTCAATCGGTAGAGCGCGATGCTATTAATCTTAAATCCTTGACTTAAATGTGATAGCGTGCCCAAATGGGCGGTAAATATAAACCCAGCAGTAAGGTCAGAACTGCTGGGTTTTATGCTAATAATTGATTCAATTCGTTAAATCCGTCAGTCCTGGACGTATCAAGACAGATGATTTATTGCATCAATCCTCACTGCGAACAACGCGAAAATCCTGCTGCTGCTCAAAAATGTCAGGCTTGCGGCACAGATTTGTTAATTGGCGATCGCTATCGCATCCTTAAACCAGTGCGATCGCCCAATCCCGCACGCCCCACAGACATCTTTGAAGTTGAAGATTTGGGAACCGGGGAAAACGAATGGGGAACTGTCAAAATTTTAAAAGTCTTGAAACACACCCACAATCCCGATTTAGTTCGGTTGTTCAAGCAAGAAGCGCGAGTTTTGATTTGGCTGGCCGGAAAGGGCTCAGTTCCCCAAGTCGAACCTGACGGTTATTTCCCAATTAAACTACCCCATAACTTCCAGAAATTGTCTTGTTTGGTGATGGAAAAAATTAGCGGAGAAAACTTGGCAGACTTCTTAACTAAAAAACAGTACGTTTCTCAAAATCTCGCTTTAGATTGGCTGCAACAAATGCTTCATATTTTGCAGGAAATCCACAAGTATCGTGTAGTACATCGGGATATTAAGCCATCCAACCTGATGGTTGAAGCCAATGGGAAATTGAGATTAATTGACTTCGGCGCCGCCACAGAAGCAGATATAGATACCGCACCCATAGGTTCTGCTGGATACGCCGCACCGGAACAAATTCTAGGTAAAGCAGGCGTGCGATCGGACTTTTTTGCCCTAGGGCGTACTTTTGTACATTTATTAACAGGCATAGAGCCAAGTCACTTTCCCGTTAATGAAAAAACTGGTAAAATTAATTGGAGGAACCAGGCTGTAGATATTGACCAGTTACTCCTAGACTCGATCGACGAATTGATCGAACCGCTACCAGAAAATCGACCTGAAAATACCCAAGTTATTTTAGAAAAATTAGAAAAATTAAAAATTTATGAGGGAGACCCCCTGGAAAAGGGGGACACAACATCGCTTCAATAAATCTGTTCCAGCAGGCGAAAATCCCGCTCAACTTCTGCCCACAAAGCCCGATTGTGGGGGTCAGTTTTCACAGCCTTTTTCAAATAAATTCTCGCCTTATCCACCTGCTTTTCTCCGATCAAATGCCGTCCCCAGCGCTGATAGGCGATCGCCTGCCACTGACGCACCTCCAAATCTTCGGGAACCCGCTGGGCCAAACCCTCAATCAAGGCGATCGCCCGCGGGAACCTCTGATATTTCAGCAACTGCTGCAATTCAACATAAGCATCTTGCTTTAACTTTTCTTCCGCAGCCGACAAATCCGCATTAGATTGAACCGCAGCCTCTTTTCGAGTCACTTTAACTGCCTGCGGTTGAGCTTTCCCCCCCCGATCCGGCGGTGTCCAAGTAGGCGGCACAGTTGAATTGGCAACTTTCGACTCCGCAACATGGTGGGGGGCAACCTTCACCAGGAACTTATAAGCCTCAGTAATAGCAATAAACTTATTCTTAGCCTGTTCGTTTCCCGGATTCACATCGGGGTGATACTGTCTGGCTAACTGCCGATAAGAGGCCTTAACTTGCGATAAACTCGCGCCAGACCTCAGTCCTAACTGTCGGTAATAATCTGCAATATCCATTTAGCATGAATGAGCGTTGATAATTCCATTAAATATGGCAGAATCCTTAAATGTAAAGATTCTGCCAAAATTTACTGCGAACTAGGTTGTAGTGCGAGGGTTGCCCGTACTACTGAAGCGAACAAACAACTTACGGACGCTCTTCGATCACTCTGTCAATCAAGCCGTATTCTCTGGCTTCCTCAGCGGACATGAAATAGTCGCGATCCATGTCCTTCTCGATTTTCGAGATCGGCTGGCCAGTATTTTTAGCGTAGATATTATTGAGTTCGTGGCGCAGCCGCAGAATCTCTTTCGCCTCAATCTGAATATCCGTTGCTTGTCCCCGCGTGCCCCCAGAAGGCTGGTGAATCATGATTCGCGAGTGAGGCAAAGCTAACCGTTTCCCCTTCGCACCGGCAGCTAACAGGAAAGAACCCATCGAAGCAGCCAAGCCCACACAAATCGTCACCACGTCCGATTTAATGTGCTGCATGGTATCAAAAATAGCCATGCCGGCCGACACCATTCCGCCTGGGGAATTGATGTACAAAATAATATCCTTACCTGAATCTTCCGAATCAAGATAGAGCATCACAGCGATGATTTGATTGGCAATTTCATCGTCAACGTCCCTGCCCAAGAAAATAATTCGTTCCCGGTAGAGGCGATCGTAGATATTAATCCACTGAGTATCATAACCACCCGGCATTTTGTAGGGAACTTTTGGCACACCTATAGGCATAATTCGGAACTCCGTTTAGTTGGTAATTGGTGAGCGGGCAATTGGTTAGGGTTTATTAGTTATTTTTTACTTGTTATTTCAGGTTTTTTAGTTTTTGGCTATAATGACCAATAAACAATAACTAATAACTAATAACCCATAACCGAATTAGATGACTCCTGCAGGCAGCGGTTTCGCTAATTCTTCCGAACTTTCAAGAACACGATCGATCAAACCGTATTCTTTAGCTTCATAAGGCGTCATGTACAGCAACCGATCCATATCTTTAGTAATCTTTTCGATCGGTTGGCCAGTACAGCTTGCAAAAATATCAAGCATCGTCGCTTTATTTGCCAGCACTTCCTTAGCCCGAATTTGAATGTCGCTTGCTTGACCCCGCGTGTAAGCCTTGGGTTGGTGCAACACAATAGAAGCGTGGGGCAAACTCGCTCGAAAGCCTTTTGTACCAGCCGCTAACAGCATCGCAGACATCCCCATTGCCGAACCGAGGCAAATAGTGTGTACGGGCGGCTTAATGTACCTGATCGTATCGCAGATAGCGAAGGCTTCTGTTTCAAAGCCGACGGGTTCGCCACTGTAACCAGAAGTGCCGGTCGAGTTGATGTAGATTTTGATCGGCTTCTCGGGGTCTTCGTACTGCAAGAACAACAGTTCAGCGATAATTAGTTCTGTTACCGCAGGCACCAGAGGCATCCCCAGATAAACGATCCGCTCCTTCAGCAACAGGGATGGCAAATCGGGAGGTGGCGTCCGAGAGTTCCCTTCCCCGTAGTATGGCGATTGCACAGCTTTAATTGGTGTGTTCATATAACCGAAATGTTGCCTGAACTGATGGAGCTATTCTTAAAGAAATACTAACGCAATCTTTAGGTATCCCGCATGAAAGTTAGTTTGCTCCCGGTTTTAAACGACCCTAACCTTGACGCTGCTGCGCCCTCAACGCAGCGCCAGCTAGCGATTTCGGTGTCTGCGACGGCAAGCTCGATCGACTCCAGCGTACCCTTAAACCTGTGCCTGATTCTCGACCACAGCGGTTCGATGGGTGGACGCCCCTTGGAAACCGTCAAACAAGCCGCCGGACGGTTGCTAGACAGGTTGAAGCCCGGGGATCGCTTTTGCGCGGTGGCTTTCGACCACAAAGCCAAAGTCCTCGTCCCCAATCAAATTGTAGGAGATCCCAGCAGCATTAAACGGCAAATTGAGCAATTGCGCTCGGCCGGTGGCACAGCAATTGATGAGGGCATTAAGTTAGGTATTGAAGAGTTGGGCAAAGGCAAAAAAGAAGCTATATCTCAAGCATTTCTGCTGACTGACGGCGAAAACGAACACGGCGACGACAGCCGCTGTTTGAAGTTGGCTAAATTGGCTGCCGACTACAACATGACTTTAAATTCTTTGGGATTTGGCGATAACTGGAACCAGGATATTTTGGAAAAGATTGCTGACGCTGGCGGCGGTGCTCTGGCTCACATTCAGCGTCCCGAAGATGCGGTTGACGAGTTTGGCAAACTATTTACTCGCATCCAAGGTGTAGGTTTGACTAATGCTTATTTGCTATTTTCGCTAATGCCAAAAGTGCGGTTAGCCGAACTCAAACCGATCGCCCAAGTTTCCCCGGATACGATCGAATTACCGGTACAGCAAGAGGGCGATCGTTTTATGGTGCGCCTGGGAGATTTAATGAAGGATATAGAGCGAGTAGTTTTGGCTAATATTTATATTGGACAGTTGCCCGAAGGTACACAGACGATCGGGCAATTGCAAATTCGCTATGACGATCCGACTGTCGGTCAAAGTTTGCTTTCCGATCCCGTTGCACTTTCCGCTAATGTCCTGAAAGTTTATCAGCCGGCAATTAACCCGATGGTGCAGCAGCACATTTTAGCTTTGGCTAAATACCGCCAAACTCAACTCGCAGAAACCCGATTGCAACAGGGCGATCGCGCCGGCGCGGCAACGATGCTGCAAACTGCCGCTAAAACTGCTCTGCAAATGGGCGATCAAAGTGCCGCAACTGTGCTGCAAACTTCTGCTACTCGTTTGCAGTCTGGCGAACAATTGAGTGAAGCCGATCGCAAGAAAACTCGGATTGCTTCTAAAACTATTTTGAAGTAATCGCGCGATTTGAAATTTTAAATAATTTTAAATTGGGCGATCGGACAATTTGGCGATGCGAAATAGCGTCTACAAAAACGAAACCCGCGCCCAGGCGGGTTTCAATATTCTGAGTCTCGCCTGCAAAAAGCGAAAGTCAGTCTAGCCAGATTGTTTTAAGCTGTGGATCGTGTATAAGCTCGATCGTTTAGAATGTTTGTATCACCTATCAAGAGTGCTTGTATGAACCAGAAAATATCGGATAAACTAGGCTGGACTACCGCCGATTTAGAACTATTGCCCGATAACGGCGATCGCTACGAAATTATTGATGGAGAGTTATTTGTGACTAGAGCACCCCATTGGGGTCATCAACAAGCTATAGGCAACCTCTACCAAGAACTTAATACTTGGTCGCGAGAGACTAATTTAGGACGAGCAGGAATCAATCCAGGTATCATTTTCACGGATGCTGATAACGTTATTCCTGATTTAGTTTGGGCCAGCAATGAACGCTTGGCTATCTTGCTAGACGAAGCCGGCCATTTAACCGCCGCACCTGAGTTAGTTGTTGAAGTATTGTCCCTCGGTGCAGACAATGAAAGACGGGATAGAGATTTGAAACTCAGACTCTATTCGGTACGAGGAGTACAGGAATACTGGATTGTGAATTGGCGGTTGCAGCAAATAGAAGTTTATCGCAGGGAACAAGCAAGTTTAAGGCTCATTTCTACGCTGTTGAGTAATGATGAACTAACTTCGCCTTTGTTGCCCGGTTTTAGTTGTTCTGTTGCTCTAATTTTTGCCTAAATTATGAAATTATCATTTTACAATTTAATTACTACTCTAGTAATATTTACTATCTTGGGTAATATATTTCCGGCTGTATCTGCTCAATCCTCAGCAATATTAATAGCTCAAAAAACAATTGTTCAAAATCCCGCAGAAGATTTATTCAATAGTGCTTTAGCCAAATCAGAGGCTGGAGATATTCAAGGGGCGATCGCCGATTACACCGAAGCTATTCGCCTCAACCCCAATTACGCCAAAGCCTACAACAAACGCGGCATCATCCACGGCCGCAATCTCAAAGATTACCCAGCAGCTAAAGCAGATTTCGATCGCGCAATTGAAATTAACCCGAACTACGGCGACGCCTACTACAACCGCGCCAGAGTCCGCGAGTTCTTAGAAGACAAACGGGGGGCGATCGCCGATTATCATAAAGCAGCCGAACTCTATCAAAAAGATGGTAATACCAACGATTATCAAGATGCCATCAAGCACCTTGAAATGCTGCAAGAATAAATGGCTTTTGAAAACATAGTATAATACCTGCGATATGCGTTCATCCGCGTTCATCTGCGGTTAAACACTCCAAATTAACTATTCAAAAAATGTCCGTAATCTCTACCGTCACCGTTACCGTACCCGCTACAACCGCCAACCTTGGCCCCGGATTCGACTGCATCGGCGCCGCTTTAAGCCTCTATAACCGCTTCCAATTCTCCCTACTCGAACCCTCAGCAACCGAGAAACTAAAAATTACTGTTACAGGTAAAGAAGCCGCCAAAGTCAAGACAGACGACAGCAATCTCGCTTATCAAGCTTTTCTCAAGTTATACGATCGCCTCAACCAATCGCCGCCCCCTTTAGCGATACATATAGATATGCAAGTTCCGCTGGCTAGAGGTTTGGGGAGTTCCGCCACAGCTATTGTCGGTGGGTTAGTCGGTGCCAATGAATTAGCCGGAAAGCCTTTGAGTCAGGTGGAAGTGATGCAGTTGGCGATCGAACTTGAAGGCCATCCCGACAACGTTGTCCCCGCTTTACTCGGAGGTTGTCGTCTCGCTGCTAGCAATCCACCCCCCCAACCCCCCCTTAGTAAGGGGCAGGAGGGGGGTGCTTGGGAGATTTGCGATATTCCCTGGCATCCAAATATTGTGGCCGTGGTAGCCATCCCGGATTTTGAACTGTCTACAGCCGAAGCCCGCAAAGTTTTGCCAGCAGATTACAGTAAGGCTGACGCGATTTTTAATGCCGCACACCTCGGTTTGCTAGTGCGGGCTTTAGAAACTGGCAATCAAAACTGGTTGCGCTGCGCCCTCCAAGACAAAATTCACCAGCCTTACCGGCAATCTCTGATTAAGGGATATGAAGCGGTGCAACAAGCTGCCCTGAATGCAGGGGCTTGTGGAATGGTAATTAGCGGTGCCGGGCCAACGCTTTTAGCTTTAACGGATGTGGCTAACGCTGTTGCGGTTGAGAAAGGGATGGCGGCTGCTTGGATGGAATTTGGGGTAAATGCTGAGGTAAGGGCGATCGGCCTCGATACTCAAGGCGGGCAAGTCTCCCTTTAGTTGTTCCACTCCTAGACACACAACATCTACATAACCGTGTTTTGTAGGGGCAATCTCCCGTGGTTGCCCCTATCGATGGAATTATTCATATTTCTATTCTCTTCCTCTCTCCTTCAAATCTCTTGAATATCAACTCAAGTCTGTTTTCGATAACTTCTGCCATTCCCTCTACAAAATTTTACCTTAAAAAAGTGCAGTCATTGTAGGGGCGGATTCACAACAATTTCCGGCTAAAACCAACAAATTTAAAAACCCGCCCCACCAACTGTAAATACTGTTAATTAACTATGACGCAGCGGAATTTCTATCTGAATTTTAGTGCCTTTACCCGGTTCTGAAAAACACTTGAACTCTCCTTTGTGCTGCTCTACAATTATCCGATAGCTGAGAGCAAGTCCCGGTGATATCGGTGGTTCCGCAGGTTGGGAAACCAAAAATGGCTCAGAAAGTTGCGCTGTGATATCTTTGCTAATTGCCATGTCGTTATCAGCAATCTCAATAGAAATTCGCTGACCATCGACCACCTGAGTGCTAATCAAAATCACAGGCTTAAATTTGCTCGATTCCAACTCTGCCAACTCTTGAGCAGACTCTTCCAAAACATCGATCGCGTGATTGATGATATTCAGAAAAGCTTGATTGAGCAGACCTGCATAACACTCAATTTGTGGCAAATTGCCGAATTCTTTCATCACCTTGATGTCTCGCCTTCCCTCGCGCGCCGGCAAGCGGTGCTGTAACAACAACAGAGTATTTTCTAAACCGTCGGAAACATCGAATAACTGCCAGCCCGATCGATCGCTGCGGGAAAAATCCTGTAGTGACAAAATTATTTGACGGATGCGATCGCTCCCGGTACGCATGGAACTCACAATTTTTAATAAATCGTCGAGTACGAATTCCACATCCATATCTTGTTGTTTTTGCAGAATTTCCGATCCGGGATTGACTAGCTCTTGTTGATACAATCGCAGTAGTTCAATTAAATCGGTCGTGTAGCTTTGGACGTGAGTTAGATTGCTGTAAATAAAAGTAATTGGGTTATTAATTTCGTGGGCTATCCCAGACACCAATTCGCCCAAACTAGACATTTTTTCACTTTGCAGAATTCGCTCGCGCGACAGTTGCAATTCTTGCTGTGTTAACTCCAACCGCGCCCTCAACTCGTGCGATCGCTTAGACGCGCGCACCCGCGCCAATAATTCGTGCTTAACTATCGGTTTAAACAGAAAATCGTCAAAGGGCACATCCAATTCTTGAATTTCATCAAATTGGTCTGGTGTTGTCAGCAGAATAAAATAGGCTGTTGCCAATTCTCGTGAACCGAAGCTATCCCGTAGGGAATCGGCTTTCACTAGCCGGCACACCTCCAAAAAGTTGATTTGAGGCGAAGTCCCGTCGCAAATTATCACATCGGGGGACAACTCCCTCGCCAAGTCTAAACCCTCCTTGTCGTCGGGAACGACTCTCACCTGATGTCCCTGTTGGCTGAGTAACTCTTGGACAACTTGAAAAGTCACAGTATCCGCGATGATCGCCAGAATCTTTGCCATACTTCTACCACCTCCACAAATTACTTTTTAGGATACAACCGCCAGAATTGCGCTGACAGATTTAAAATTCCAAAATAGTTCAATTCCACCAAAAAACAGCCCATCCCCGCTCCCTCAAAACCCAAAATAGCCCATACCATTTTACAATTTATATTTTAGAGTAAAAAATTGGGAATGACTTACTGTATAATAGTTGGGAGCTTGCCTAAAGTTGCATATTTTTTGGGGAATGGTATCACCAGAAGGTATAATTTTAGACGGGTAATGCAAAAATGCAAATTTTCTCCTTCGTAATTAATGTTACATCAGAGCTTTCGGCCGAAAGACTGCTGAGGGCGATCGCAGATAGTTTCTCAAATTGCGCCAGGAAACAATAAAAAACTTTAAAATCAATTAATAGTATCGTTAAATTCACCTTCTCGGTCAGCGCCTGAGAATGCCAATTACCAACACCACCTCAACTTTGATTCAAGCCGAAACACTAGAACTATTAGAATGGCCGCGCCTGTGTCAGCACTTAGCTACCTTCGCGGCCACCAAACTTGGCGTCGCCGCCGCCCTCGACCTCGAAATCCCGGCAACTCAAGCTCAAACAGCAGAACTCCTAGCCCAAACTCAGGAAGCTTATCAGTTAGAGAGCCGCGCTGGCGGTGCTTTGAGTTTTGAAGGCATCCAAGACATCGGCACTTCTCTGCAGCGAGCCGAACTGCAAGGTTTGCTCAGCGGCGAAGAATTGCTGGCAATTGCTACTACCCTCGCCGGAGCAAGGCAATTGCGCCGGATAATTGACTCTCAGGCAGATGTGCCGACGCTCAAAGAACTTGCAGCCCAATTGCGGACTTATCCCGAAGTAGAGCAAGAAATCCATCGCTGTATAGACGATCGCGCTCAAGTAGCAGACAGAGCCACTCCTAAATTAGCAGGAATTAGAGTTCAAATGCGACAGTTGCGCGATCGCATTTATCAAATATTGCAGGGGATTTTGCAGCGCCAATCCAACGCCGTACAAGAACAGCTAATTACCCAAAGAAGCGGACGCTTTGTCGTTCCCGTCAAAGCTCCCCAAAAAGATGCGATACCGGGCATCGTTCACGACTCTTCGGCCAGCGGCGCGACACTGTACGTAGAACCCCACAGCACAGTCAATCTTAACAACCAAATGCGGCAGTTGCTCAGGCAAGAACAAGCCGAAGAAGAAGCAGTTCGCCGCGCCCTCACGGAGCAAGTCGCAGCAGTCAAACCCGATTTAGACAGATTGGTGGTGGTAGTTACAACTTTAGATTTAGCCGCCGCTAAAGCGCGTTATAGTTTTTGGTTGCAAGCAAATCCGCCGAAATTTATCGAATTGGGAGAGCCAGAATTAGCACCAAAAAATCCAGAAAAAGAAGATGAGGAAAAAGAAGATGAGGAAAACTCAGAAAACAGTCAATTATTAATTCGCAACCTGCGATCGCAAATTACCCTGCGCCAGTTGCGCCATCCTTTATTAGTTTGGCAGCAACAGCACGAGCAAGGGTTTCCAGTCGTGCCGGTCGATTTAACCATCGGGCCGCACATCCGCGTCGTCGCCATCACTGGCCCCAACACTGGCGGCAAAACTGTCACCCTCAAAACCTTGGGCTTGGCAGCTTTAATGGCGAAAGCAGGAATGTTTGTTGCCGCCCGCGAACCCGTAGAATTGCCTTGGTTCGACAATATTTTGGCTGATATTGGTGACGAACAATCTTTGCAGCAAAGTTTGTCTACTTTCTCCGGCCATATCCGCCGCATCAGCCGCATTTTAGAAGTTTTACACAATAAATCCCAGGCTGAAGGGGAAGAAAATTCAAACCTGAAAATTACTAATTTCCAACAGCAAGAGGAGGAAGTCACCGATCCACAGAACACGGTTTCTGCTTTCCCAATCCTCAAACCTAAATTACAAATTCCCCAACCCCAAATCCCAATTGCCAATTCCCAATTACCAATTCCCAAATCTTTAGTTTTGTTAGACGAAGTAGGAGCGGGGACAGACCCCTCAGAAGGCAGTGCATTGGCGATCGCCCTGTTGAAATACCTCGCCCAACATTCCCTATTAACAGTTGCAACTACCCACTTTGGCGAACTCAAAGCCCTCAAATATCAAGACTCCCGCTTTGAAAATGCCTCAGTAGAATTTGACGACAATTCCATGCAGCCAACCTATCGCTTGCTGTGGGGAATTCCCGGACGTTCCAACGCCCTCACCATTGCCAAAAGACTCGGTTTGCTAGCATCCATAGTCGAAGAAGCTCAAACCTATGTGGGGGGAGCCTCTCAAGATGTCAATCAAGTAATTGCCGGACTCGAAGCACAGCGCCGGAAACAGGAAACCAAGGCCAGAGAAGCAACTCAACTGCTACACCAAACCGAAAAACTGCACAGAGAAGTTTCTCAAAAAGCAGCCGCTTTGCAAGAGCGGGAGCGAGAACTAAAAATAGCTCAGGAAGTGGCAGTAAATGAGGCGATAGGCTCGGCAAAATCAGAAATTGCTCAAATCATTCGCCGCTTGCAGTCGGGCAACCAGACGGCTCAAAATGCCCAACAAGCGACAGAAACCTTAAATCAAATTTCCCAAAAACACCTGCCCTCTCGCCAACAACCGGCTAAACCCAAACCGGGTTTTATGCCGAAAGTGGGCGATCGCATCCGCATTCCCAGCTTGGGCCAAACCGCCGAAGTCCTCAGCGGCCCCGATGCTAACGAAGAGTTGAGCGTCCGGTTTGGGATTATGAAAATGACTGTCAAACTAGGAGAAATTGAATCCCTCGACGGTCAAAAACCCGAAACGAAAGCTCAATTAGCCAAGGCGGCCGCCCAAGCACAAGCACTCGCTACCGCTAAAGCTAAGCAAGCAGTGGCGGAACCTGCAAAACCCAATCCCGAAATCGCCATTCGCACTGCTAATAATTCGATCGACCTGCGGGGTGCCAGAGTCTCAGACGCAGAAATCGAAATAGACAGAGCTCTTTCCAAGGCTGTGGAATACGGAGTTCTGTGGATAATTCACGGCAAAGGTACCGGACAGTTGCGGCGCGGCGTTCACGAGTTCCTCGCGAATCACCCGCAGGTTTCCCGCTTTGAGTTGGCTAGTCAAAAAGAAGGAGGTGCAGGTGTGACGGTGGTTTATTTGAAATAGTTAGGATTTACGCATTTCCGGTTGACTCGTAATTATATAGTTATCTGCAGCAAAACAAGTCGCAAGGAACATATCATACTGATGCAACCGGAATGGATACTATACTGCAAATGTGGAATAATTAAGAGTTGATTTCCCACTTTAGTAACTGCCTGACTAATGAAAAAAACTCCCTCAAATGAAGTTTTGGTTGGCGACTGTCGTGAAGTGATGAAGACATTGCCAGAAAATTATATTTCTGCGTGTATCACTGACCCACCTTATAATTATGAATTTATTGGTCATAAATGGGATGACTCAGAAATTCAAAGGCGGATTGAAAGAGTCAATGGCAAGGGAAATAAAACCCTTGTTAAAAACATTCCCTATGGCAGTGGTTTAGCAGGTGGAGTCAGAAACAAAAAATGGTATCAAAGGAATCGCAACAACACTCTGGATTATGAAAAGTGGTGCTTTGAGTGGGGTGAGCAGCTTTTTCGTATCTGCAAACCGGGTGCCACAGTTTTAGTTTTCAACAGCACACGGACTGTTGCTCACGTACAAGTTGCACTTGAAAGTGCTGGTTTCTATGCGAGAGATATTCTTGTTTATAAAAGATCCAGTGGTATCCCTAAAGGTGTCAATATCAAACAACAGTTAGAGAAGAAAGGATATGAAAACTCTGAAAAATGGGATGGTTGGCACAGTTGTCTGAGGAACGAATGGGAAGCAATCTGCGTACTTCAAAAACCCCTGGTCAATAATTACTTGGAAACTCTACAGGAGTATGGTACTGGTCTATTTTATACTAAAGATCAGTTCGGTGGTTTTCAGTCCAATATTTTAGAAGGTATACAGCGTGAGAAAACCGAGGAGTTTAACGTCCACTGCACAGTTAAACCAATCGCTCTCATGAGAAAGCTGGTCGAAATATTTGTACCGCGTTTGGAAAATTCTATTTTAATCGACCCTTTCGCAGGATCGGGAACTACATTGCTGGCGGCGAAAGAATTTGGCATTAGGTATGTTGGCATTGAAATAGTACCTGACTACATAGAGATTATCAACAAGCGCCTTGATAGTTTCAGCGGTATACAGGGAATTCTCCCACTTTTTCAATAAGAAAAGACTTTAAATCAAATCCGCTTATTGTTTGTATAAACTCAAACGAATCGTCCCCCGTGTAAACTTTCCAAGTCCCGGCTTGGCACGCTGTAATAGCTGCGGGCAAATTATCTTGTCTAAGGATTAAAAAAACTGGCTGGTAATTATAAGTACGAAGTAGTGGCCCATAAGATTTGAACTTTTTCAGTGTTCCAGAATCTCCTGAGCCAATACGATATTTTGTATCTATTGCGTACCCATCAACAATCAGATCGCACGGCTCATCGCTTCCAACTTTAAATGCTGGCTGAAAGCTACTGCAATATGTTTTACAGGTTTCAGTAACTAACAATTGCCAACACATACCTAACTCACGTCCCCAATATTGCCTATTTTCTTTTTTTATTAGGGGAGAGATACCAAACACATCCATTAAAATATCGTGTTCTTCATTCTCTTCTGCATAAATTTTTTCGGTAAATGAGTTTTGGTATCTTGCTAAAATTTGCTCTAGTCTTCTTTCAGTCATCATCAATTACCAGATCAGCTAGACTAACGGATAATGCCTTGGCTATTTTGCTGGCATTAAGCAGCGTTATATTCCTTTCACCTCGTTCAACTGAACCAATATAGGTGCGATGTAATTCAGATAGTTCTGCAAGCTGATCTTGGGAAAGATTTCTGAGCTTTCTGAAATGTCTAACTTTTTTACCAAATTGCTCCGTAATATCCATACATGGCGCCAGATGAAGCAATGACAACTATAATCTGACAGACTATAAGTAGCGACAGACTATAAGTAGCATTCGAGAGCGCTAGGATCTTTGGATTGATATAAGGCCCGATAGTTTCAAAGCACTGATTTGATTTCGGTCACTCTGCGGCGTAGGATGGTTAGGGGTAAAAATATCTGGGTTTTGCGGATTGCGATCGATCAAACTTGAAACCGCAACTTTTAACCCGCAACTCCGTCCAGCAGTTAGGATTGCCGGAATCAAAGCAACGAGCTATGGAGACAAATTAACAGATGTGCTGTTGCCCACAGGCCACAAAGCTTTAATCACTGCATACTGTTTGATATCCTGCCTCAACCAGTCTTAATTTCCCGTGCTGAAGCCATGCGCTCGACCGTAAAGTCCTCCGCTCCCACAAACGAAACGGGCCAATCTCCCAACTGGGAAGAATTGACCCAAAAAGCACCAGAACCTACCCAGTTGGACAACATTAAAGCCCAACTGGATTTAGTGCTGTTAGCCCTAGAAGCACTGGCAGAAATTGGCTCAGAGGCGATGCTCAAGGTAGCAGCCGAACTGAATTTAGAGCCAATGGTAGCCGATCGGGTAGCTTTGTGGCGGCTGCGCCAATCTAACCCGCTGCGGAAAGGCCACGGAGGGCGCAAAAAACTAGATGTGGAGGAAGCTCGATCGCTCGTTCTGATAAGCTGTCATTTGGCAAAACAGCACCAAGCTTTAATCCGCCGCGCTGTTGCTTTGCTCGAACAAATGGCAGAGCAAAACCGCGAACCTCACACAATCGCTTTGTTGGGAGATTATATTGACAGGTTCAGCAACACTTATGGCTCGCGCATGGAAGATGCAGAAAACTTATCGGCCCGAGAACTGAGTGATTTGGCCCTCAAACTCCTGATCGATTTGCTGTTTTACAGCAGTCCCGGCGGCCACCGTCGCCTCTGGCTGGCTCTTCTAGACCGCGCTAAGAATTAAGCTAAGCATAATGGGAACGAGAATCACAAACATCGGGAACAGGCAAGATGCCTGTTCCACCAGAAAATTTATTTATTGTGGAACAGGCATCTTGCCTGTTGCTAAAAAAGCTTGTTAAGAATGCTGCAAAATATCAGATAAAACATAGTTATTCCCTCTTCCTTCTTCCTTCTTCCTTCCTGCTATGGTTCTCAAACGGTACACGCCCCCCACTTGCACGCTGGAAATTACAGCCAAAAGTTCGCCTCTATCTCGCTGGGCGGGCCAACCGGTGTTTAAATCTTTAAGTTTCGAGCTGCGACTCGACGACCCCAGGCTGCCTGATACCCAACACGTTACTCTCAGGGGCGATCGAATTCAACTCGAAACCCTCCACGAAGCTGTCAGCAACTACGTCCAAAACTTGCTCGGCGAATCCCGCGATTGGGAAAGCAACCTCAACTCTCAAACCGGCCGTATCCCTGCGGGCCCAGACTCGCCAGAAGTCGCGCGTAATGCCGTTATATTCGATCGAGCCGTCAACACTTCCGAACTAGCAAATTCCAACCCCTACTCTCTCCCAACTTCCTACCTTCCGGTTCCCCCCCGCTTAGAACCGCGCGGCTTGCTCGCCCACAACTTGTTTTTAGGCTCTTTGATCGCAGCAGAATCTGGGCCAGTAGTTCCATTGAGCACGCTGCAACTGTTTGACTTGGCCACAGCACTAGATGACTGCGCCGCCGAAGTGATGGCGCTTCCCAACCTCAACCGCGAGTCTCAACGGCCGCTGTCCTCACCCTGGCTCAAGGTGGCAGCATTGCTGGTCGCCAGCGCTGGCCTGACGACAGGAACTATCAAAATGCTCGATCGATCCGCCACCTCCCCCCAAACCGCCACAGCCCCCGATCCAGGAAACCCCCAGTTAGCTGCCGGCGTCTCCCCCAGTCCTGTTGCCGCCCTACCGACACCCCCAGCACCAACACCCGCCGCCACACCCACTTTACCGCCCCTGCCGCCCCCGCCCATCAACACCGCCGCCTCCCCCAGCCCCAGCTTGCCCCCCATCGCCCTCGCCCCAAATCCCCCCACCAACAGACCCAGCCCCATCCAGCAGCCACCCCTGCTATTTCCCCCCAACGGCAGCGCAGCCAGCGCCCCACAGAGCGCCCCAGCTTTCCCTAAAGGGCAAACGATCACTATTCCCGCCCCCGAAGAACCACCCATTTCCCCCCCCCAAGCACCCGCACCAGTACCCTACGTGCTGCCCCCCCTACCGCCGAGACTAGCTCCCGCCGTACCGCCCCCCCTGCCGCCCTCGCTGTCGGCTTCCCGATTTCCCGTTCCCCCGCCGCAGCCCTTCCCCAGCCCCATCGAGCCGATTGTCCCCCCCGCCAGTACCGAACTCCCACCCCTTGAGGACGATCAACCAACCACCGAGTCCGAGGACAACAACCAGGCTGCCGCTAGCCAAAAAAACCGCACTTTATTTGATACAATTCCTCAAGTTTCAGAAGCTAGAACTTACTTTGAGGAACGCTGGAAGCCTCCAGAAGGAATGGAACAAACTTTGGAATACAGCGTGCTGATCGATGAAAATGGGTCAGTTCAAAGTATTGTGCCGATGGGAAAAGCAGCAGCAGATTATATCGAGCAAGCTAATATGCCATTAGTCGGCGAGCCGTTTGTTTCTGCCGTTTCTAATGGCAAAAACCCGAAAATTAGAGTTGTTTTGCGACCAAGCGGTCGAGTACAAACCTTTTTGGAAGAGAGTGATTGAAGGCTCTCAAACACATTGTCCAGATGGGAAATCTCGGTAAATTGCTAATGTTAAACAATTTCAAAAAAAATTAAATTTTCACTGCGGTAGCAGCCGCCAGCGTATTGACAGTTGCTCCCGTTTGTGGTATACATATCTATTAACCCGTGGGGGCAGAGTCACCAGTAAAAAAAAGTTGTTGACACTCGTCAACAGGTTCGCATTCTGCACTCTAGAAACTTCCTTCTTCCTTCTTCCTGACATCCGTTACATCCTCAGAAAGCGAATCCGTTGCCGAACTACCTTCTTCCTGACATCCGTTACATCCGGTACATTGCTCGTTGCCGAACTACCTTCTTCCTGACATCCGTTACATTCGTTACAGAATTCGTTGCCGAACTTCCTTCTATATCATCAATGCCCTTTTGTTCTATCCCAAACTTCTCCAATCCAATAAAAAACTGCAATCCCCCAAAAACTATATAAAAAATCTTCAAGACTAGCAGTACGATTTGGTAAAATGGCTTGCAGCATTTCTTCTGCAGCAGTGAACATAGTAAAAATTGCGGAACCGAAAGGAATTGAATAATTAAACAAATTGATCTTTTTTTTGCCTGTTGCTCTATGGCACAAAAAAGATGCTATTCCGTACAAAATAAAGTGACCTAGTTTGTCATAAGGCGGATGAGCGAGAGGAAAGTTGAGTAATTTCCCCGTACCTGCTAAAAGCATAATACTGAGAAGAATTAAAACGTACACAAAACAAGCAACTATCCAGAATTTTTTTGAGAACTTCATCTTTTTTTGCCGATACCCACTAGGGACAAATTAATTATGCGCCGCCCCAAAATAAAAACAAATCTTTAATTGCGTATTGTATTTGTAGGCGTATGCCTAGCAGTAGCAGCAGCTCAAGTTTAATGGGTTTTTACTGTCAAAACTTGCGGCGGTGACGCATCGGGTGGATAAATAAAATCCACTTCTACAAGTCGCTTTTCTCCCGATTTCATCTCTAATTTTACTAAAGGTTCCCCCTGCTGTCCCCGCCGCTGGACTAAATGCACGTAGCGAGTTTGAGGCACTTTACTGTCATCATTATACCGCACTCGAACCGTTCCCCTAAAAAAAGTTTGAGGTGCCGGAGGTTCTAAAAAATTAAGTCCTCCTGAAGTTAATTTGTCTGTCTTAATTGGAGTTTGAATTGCGACAGTTACAGTTTGATTCTTGCTGGTAAAATTGTACAGTGGCAAGCTGAGACTGTATTGAATTCCGTAATTGCCGTGGGCGCGGTATGCTGTATCTGGGTAGCGGACTAGCATCCTCGCACTTTGCACTTGATTTGTGCCCAGCATTCCGCGCGGGAGGCTGCTTAATGGATAGGAAAATGCTGTTCCGGGTTGGGGAATTGCTAGGTTTGATGTGGCGGGGTTGTCGGAGAGAAGTGCTCGCCATTCTGAACCTAATGCTACACCGGCAACTCGACCGTAAATTATTTGACCTTCGGTGATTTCGGGCGGTGTGGGAACTCGATCGCGCGGCCCGGCTATATTACCATTGTCTAATAAGTTTTGCCATTCTGCTAAATTAGGCGATCGCTCGTTTCCCTGTCCGTTTCCCTCTGGGTCAACTGGGGCAAACATCGCAAGACTGGCAACATAGACTATACCATCGCTCCGCAACCGCATCAAGGTCGATCGACCGTTTAGCGGCGGCACCAATCCCCGCACCGGTATCGGATGATTCATCAACATTTGGCTTTTTCCCGGTGGAATAATTAACCCAGGCCCAAACTCTGACTGTCTCCTTCCTCTCAAAATATCATTCACAGCGCGGCTTCCGGGCCCAGCGTAAATATTACTGTTTGAATTATCGACTTGCGGCGGCAATTCAATAAAAGGTGCATCGGGTTGACTGAGATAACTCGCAGCTTGCAATATATCTATTTTTACAGGTTTATTGCCCGGATTGTAAACAATTACTCCTTGATACAAGGTTCGCAAATCTTCCGGGGAAGGTGCGCCGGCTATGTGGTGGGCAAATATGTCGAAACGTCCTTGAAAGGCAAAGTTTAAATGTGCCGCCGGAAATCTTTTACCATCCGGAGGAAATGTTGAAAGCAAAATTCCTTCTTGCAGCACTAATTCAGGACTGTTGCTGTTAAATACTGGTATGTTGTCTAACTGTCCGGGGAGAGGTCGTACTTCTTGGATTTGGACTATTTCTTGAGGTGCGGGAGGGGTTTGGGCTAAGGGGATGATTGATAGAGGTGGCAGCATTTTTTGATGTTTTGCACTTGGGAGTTGAGATTTTTTTTACCGCAGAGGGCGCAGAGGGCGCAGAGGAAGAGAGGGAAGAGAAGAGGAGGTTAATATTTGTGTCAGGGCGGGTTTTGTACGGAGATTTTGGTCGCTTCTAGCAGATATTGTGATTTTTACCGCGCCCACTGTTGTAATATGTAGTTGTAAAATTTGGCAGTGTCTACTTGATCCATTGCTTGAATTTTTCGCCCTCCCGTTTTAACTTTTGTGCGTCCTTGGCTGATGCCTTCGGTAATAATTTCTGTTTCCCATTCTCGCAGTTGGTAAAATTCTGGATGCGCTAAATAAGCGGTTGCCAAAATGTCCCAAAAATAGTAATCTTGAGATATTGCTAGGGCATAACACTGTCCTGCTAAGTCGGAAATTGGATATTTGTGCTGTCTTGCTAAGAGATTGGAAAATTCTACAGTTAGCGGTACATTATTGGTGATATCTAAAGGACACATGACAACGGGAATTTGGGTTTGCCAAATTCTCTCGATTGCTATCGGGTCCCAGTAAGCATTCCATTCCGCCGACATATCTTGTCCGGGTTCCATATCTTTGCTAACATTGCCGATAACATTGAGGGCGCCTCCCATCCAGACAATTTCTTGAATTTTGCTTTCAATTTCTGGCGCGATCTCTAAAGCTTGCGCTACTGTTGTTAACGGCCCCGTTACCATTAATGTGACTGGTGCGGCTGCATCTTGCAAAACTCGCACCATAAAGTTTTGTCCGGGTTCTGATATTAACCGCGTGTCAATGGTTCCTTTTTCATTTAGAATGGGAAGTCGATCGACTGCAAAGGAATCTCGCCGAAATAACACCGGAAATGGATTCAGTCCCCGCACCGTACTCGCCGCCACCGGAACTTCTGAACGCCCCATCAAATCGAGGATTTTGCGTGTTGCACTCACCGCCGGTTGAATGTAGCAGTCCGCAGGAGTTACAATTACTCCCAGAGTTTCGACTTCCTCCATTGTCATCAGCAATACGACAGAGAGATAGTCGTCAACTGCACCGTCGTGATCCATTAGTACGAGTTTTTTGGACATTTTGCTTTCCCGGTGACTGAATTAGTGTAAAGTACAAATATAAATTTATTTGTGCATCAAACACAACAGCCTTAACTATATGAATACAGTATCACCTTACGGCTCTTGGAAATCACCTATTTCTTCCGATTTAATTGTTTCTGGAACTGTCGGACTGGGACAAATTGCTATTGACGGCGATGATAATTACTGGGTTGAGGGAAGGCCTTCGGAAGCGGGGAGAAGCGTCCTCGTGCGGCGCACTCCTGACGGTACAATCAGCGACGTGACACCGCATCCTTTTAATGTTCGCACTCGCGTTAACGAATACGGCGGCGCTGCTTTTGCAGTTGCTGGCGGTGTTGTCTATTTCTCTCATTTTGCCGACCAACGTATTTATGTTCAAACATTAAATTCTCAACCCGAACCTCTGACTCCTGCTGCTAATTCTCGGTATGCAGATGCGATAATTGACAAGCAGAGAAATCGCCTGATTGGCGTGCGCGAAGACCATGCAGGTGAGGGTGAACCTGTCAATACTATTGTTAGCATTAATTTAGATAACGGCGAAGATATTCAAATCTTAACTCAGGGCAATGATTTTTATGCTTCCCCTCGTTTAAGTCCAGACGGTTCTCTACTTTCCTGGATTTGTTGGAACCATCCAAATATGCCGTGGGATGGCACAGAATTGTGGGTAGCAGAAATTAAGGCTGATGGTTCTTTAGGTGAAAAATACTTAGTTGCTGGCGGGGTTGAGGAGTCGATTTTTCAACCGGAATGGTCGCCCGATGGAGTTTTGTATTTTGTTTCTGACAAGTCGAACTGGTGGAATTTCTATAGAACCGTCAATCCCCGCTTGCCGAGGGAACAACAACAGGTTGAACCTCTGTGCGAAATGGCGGCTGAATTCGGACTTCCCCAGTGGGTTTTTGGAATGTCTACTTATGCCGTTGTCTCGGAAAGCAAAATTATTTGCACCTACACTCAGCAAGGCCAGTGGCATTTAGCAAGTCTTGATTTAACGACAAAGCAGTTGACAACAATTGAAACGCGTTACACTGATATTTCCTCCGTCAAAGCGCGGGGAGAAACTGTGGTTTTTCTTGCAAGTTCGCCAACTGAATCTACTGCTATTGTACAATTAAATTTAGCAACAAGTCAACTGTCAATCTGGCGCCAATCGAGCAATTTAAGCATCAATCCGGGTTATCTTTCTGTACCGGAACCTATCGAGTTTCCCACGGAAAACAATTTGACTGCTTTCGGTTTCTTCTATCCCCCGAAAAATCAAGATTTGGCAGGGCCTGCGGGTGAAAAACCGCCGCTTGTCGTCAAAAGTCACGGCGGCCCAACTGCCGCTACTTCTAGTAGCATGAATTTGAAAATTCAATATTGGACGAGTCGCGGTTTTGCCGTGCTCGATGTTAATTACGGCGGCAGCACTGGTTACGGCCGAGAATACAGAAAAAGACTGCAAGATAGTTGGGGAATTGTCGATGTTGACGACTGCGCTAACGGTGCTAAATATTTAGCTGAAAAAGGTTTAGTTGATGGCGAAAAAATGGCGATCGCCGGAGGCAGTGCAGGGGGGTACACTACTCTGTGCGCTCTTACTTTCCGCGATGTGTTTAAGGCCGGTGCGAGCTATTATGGAGTTAGCGATTTGGAAGCTTTGGCAACGGATACTCACAAATTTGAAGCGCGCTATCTGGATGGATTAATCGGGCTTTATCCTGAAAGAAAAGATTTGTATGTAGCTCGTTCGCCGATTCATTCCGCCGAACGTTTATCTTGTCCCGTTATCTTTTTTCAAGGATTAGAAGATAAAGTGGTTCCGCCCAATCAAGCGGAAATGATGGTAGAGATATTGAAAGCTAAAGGTTTGCCGGTTGCTTATGTTGCTTATGAAGGGGAACAGCACGGTTTTCGCCGCGCTGAAAATATCAAAAGAACTCTTGACGGCGAATTCTATTTCTATTCCCGGGTGTTTAAGTTTGAGTTAGCTGAACCTGTGGAGGAAGTGGTGATTTTCAATCTTTAGAAAACATTAAGTTTGCAGTTGCTCGGTCTTCCCTAAAACGCACCTGCCCACTTTATCATAATTCGCCAATTTCAAATGTGATTTACTTCACAAATTTTGCTGTTTATTGTCACACCTTTAAAGGCAATAGAGCTATAAATTTTTATAGTGCGATCGCCTTTTGTTGTTGCAGAAACGCCCGATCGCGCGATCGTCGAATTTAGACTCAATCGCTATGCAAACTCCTGTCCACCTGATTCCATCTGCTTTGGCCGAGCTGTTTGCCGAAGTGAATCAAAATGGCTACATTACTCTAGCCGATAGGTATGGTTTGATGGCTGCTATTTTTGACGAAAATTTGACTGAGGAAGACAAACGCTCGATCGATCGACTGCTGCGCTCTGTGTGCCGGGGAAGGATAAAATTAGTTAACGAATTGTCTATGCTCAGGTAAGTGACGACATTTTTCCTTAAGAGGAACTTTAAACATCTCAATAATCAAAAAAAGTCCCACTTGTCTGTTAGTTGGAACTTCGAGCGAGAAAACTATTGTTAATCTTTTATCGACATAGAACTTACGCAAAAAAATGTTTAGCGCGCGAATTTATAGCGGTAGGGTTTGCACTGCGAACCTTACATATAGTTTTGCGTAAGTGCTGAACCAGTTTAATGTGCAGGTATAGTTGTAGCCAACTGTAACTTACTCAAACTTTCTTCAGGCTGAACCTCCATCTGATAGCTGAGTGCCGAAG
This sequence comes from Microcoleus sp. Pol12B3, assembly GCF_036701355.1. Taxonomy (NCBI): domain Bacteria; kingdom Bacillati; phylum Cyanobacteriota; class Cyanophyceae; order Oscillatoriales; family Microcoleaceae; genus Microcoleus; species Microcoleus sp. Pol12B3. Next base: position 54,837 of record NZ_JAUBQS010000003.1, on the reverse strand, counting down.
GAATCCCCAGTACGCAGCACGGAAAATTATTGCCTAGTTCCCTAACCAGCGAGTGGTTTCCCGAATCGCAGCCCAAGAAAAGTAAGTTGGCTGATTCTAATTCAACCACATTTCTCAGTTCTGTAGCAACCCGCCCGATGCGTAAATGAGCTTTGAATAAACCGCGCCACTCCTCAGCCAAACAGCGCGCTTGCCACAGCAACTTATCTGCTACCTCGTACTCATTTTTTTGACCAAAAATTTCTCGAAAATAATGCGGATCGAGCCAACTTTTTTGCTGGGATAGCGATGAGATTTCGGTTTGTAAAGCCAGCGCAGGCGCTGCACAATTAAGGGCGAATGCTTCCTCTAAATTAGACACTTTCTGCTGTGCGACCAAGGCATTTGCTACAGCAAATTTGCAATTATCTTCACCGTAACTTTTTGGCGATTCGTCGATCACGTAGACGACTTGAACCGTGACTTCTTTAGTTGTTACTAAACGAGTTTGATGCGCCATCCAAAGGGTAATATCCAGAGCTATTTGACTTTGGGGAGAACTGTTGTAACCGACAATAAAATTGATAGTTTTTGCCTGTTTTGGGGATTTTGATTTCTTAGAAACTGGTAATGTTTGCTCTGGCAGCAATACCATTTCTTCTGCTAAATTTTGGTATCCCAATGCACTTTCAAAACGCGCTAACATTGTTTTGAGATTCACAGGCTTAACCTCTCTTAAGTTAATTATTATGTCGATCGGTCGGGTGTTATTCGTCTTGAGTAAAGTAGCGATCGAGAAAATTCAAAGCATAGTTGCGGAGTTCGTAATAATCCTTCGATTCCCGCAACTCTTGGCGATCGCGCGGATGCGAAAAGGGCACTGACAAAATCTCCCCTATTGTCGCCGCCGGACCGTTTGTCATCAGCACAATGCGATCGGACATATAGATAGCTTCATCCACATCGTGAGTAATCATCATTGCAGCTTGTCTGTGATTTTCCCAGATATCCAGCACCTGTTTCTGCAACTTGCCACGAGTTAGAGCATCCAGCGCTCCAAACGGTTCGTCCATTAATAACATTTTCGGTCGAATCGCCAAAGCTCGCGCAATCCCAACCCGCTGTTTCATGCCTCCTGAAATTTCGTCTGGATATTTATCGGCTGCTGCCGTTAAGTTTACCATTGCTAGGTGTTCGTTGACAAGACTAATCTTATCGGGACGGCTAAGACTTTGCAAAACTTCATCAACTGCAAGCCGAATATTTTCGCGCACTGTCAGCCAAGGCAGCAATCCGTAGTGCTGGAATACCATCATGCGATCGGCTCCAGGTTTGCGAATTTCTTTTCCTTCCAGTGTCACCATACCCCTGCTCTGTTTTTCCAAACCAGCCACTATTTTTAGCAGCGTTGATTTGCCACAGCCCGAGTGACCTATTACCGAAATATATTCGTTTTCTCCAATACTTAAATTGATATTGTCCAAAACGCTAAATTCGCTACCGTCAGGATTTTTATACGACTTGAACAAGTTGTTGATTTCCAAAAATTCAGGCTGCTTCTTGACTTGGCTGCTGGCTTCGATAGAAGTAGAAAAGTATTGAGTCACGGTATTCTCCTAAAAAGTAGTAAAGTGTTAATTTGATTTCCTTCCGGTTGGGTAAGCGCCGGTAAGGTTCGCCCCCTCGCAGAGGTTCTGCGTTCAGGAATGTAGAAATTAAGACTGAAAAAAAGACTGAGGACGGTTGGCTCGAATTTCAAAACTATTCAAATAACCCACCGGATCGCTTGGATCGAATGCCTTTTTATCAATAAAAAGTTCCGCAGGTTCCACTTGGTAATCCTCCTGGGGACAATCGATCCCCATTTCGGCAACAATCTTGCGGTAAACGTCGGTTCTCCAAGCTTTTTTAGCTAATTCCTCAGCATTTTTTGGAACTTCTTTAATCTGTCCCCAGCGAGCGGCTTGAGTCATCAACCAAATACTCTGAGACTGCCACAGAAATGTTGAATGATTTCCCGGTATTTGAGGCAAATTCTTAGGAATGTCATAGAAAATAGTTGCATCTTCCGATTGTAGGGTGCGGTCTTTTCCGTCAAACCCTCCATAGTTGTAGTCGCCAACTATTGCCGGTCGCGTAAATTTGTCGATCGCCCCTTTTTTCGGTCTCGCCCCCGTGAACGATCGCTCAGTCAGCAGCGCCGATATTTCACTGCGATTTTCCGGTTTGCTGCAATACTGACAAGCTTCCACCATTGCCTTAACCAACGAGTAATAAGTCTTCGGGTTTTCCTCAATGAATGATTCCATTACTCCCAAAAGGCGATCGGGATGTCCCAGCCAAACTTCCTTGCCTTGCACGAAGGTAAAACCCACTCCCAAATTGCCTTGAATTGCCCGCGTATTCCAAGGTTCTGCCACCATGTAAGCCTGCATGGCGCCAATCTTGATGTTCGTTACCATCTGCGGCGGCGGCACAATAATTACCCGAAATTCTTTGAACGGATCGACACCCGCAGCCGCCGATATGTAGCGGATAAAGTATTCGTAAATCGCAGAACTCAGAACCACTGCCCAAACTCTGTTTTCCGACGGCTGACTGTCAAAAAAAGCTCGAAATTGTTTGCCAAATTCTTCCAAATTGCCGTTGTATTCGTGCCAAGGGCGTAAACCGGAATCCCACATAGCTTTGTTCATCGTCATGGCATTGCCGTGGCGGTGAATTGTCATTGCCGCGCACAGGGGTGCGTGGCGCGCTCCTTCGGCGCCAATTCGGGCGTTTGTGACGGCGCCGGATACGACTGGGGAGGCGTCGAGGCGGCCGAAGATTACGCCGTCGCGGGAGGTTGCCCAGCTTGCTTCGCGGTTGAGTTTGACGTTTAAACCGTATTTGCGGAAAAAGCCTTTTTTCCAGGCGATCGCAAATGGTGCACAATCGTTAACGGGCACGTATCCTACGGTTAAATTGGGTTTTTCTAAGGTTCGGGAATCGACTACCGGCTTTACGGCTAAGGCTTCTTCTGTGAGTCCTTTTGCCGATCGATCCGCGCTAATTCCACAACCAGATAAAACCATTCCCGCCGCCGCCGCTCCCATTCCTTGAAAAAACTCTCGGCGGTTCCATTCATTGGAAAACTTGTCACTCATATTTAATTCTCGATCGCTAATAACTAAATGTCTGTCATCAATAACCGTGAGCTAATGACTAATCACTAATGATTAATGACCGATCGATGCGTTACCCATTCCTGAACTTTGTCAACTGCAGCGTCGAGCAACAATCCAGTTAAGCCAATTACCAACACCGCTAAAAATACCGAACTTAGATTCAAACGGCTCCACTCATCCCAGACAAAAAAGCCAATTCCCACACCGCCTGTCAGCATTTCCACCGCCACAATCACCAGCCAAGCAATCCCTAAACTAATCCGCAAACCTGTAAAAATGTATGGCAAACTCGCCGGCCAAATTATTTTGGTAATCCGCCTCCATTGCGGGATTTCCAAAACTCGCGCCACATCCAGATAATCCTGGGAAACGCTAGAAACTCCCAAAGCTGTGTTGATAATTGTCGGCCACAAAGACGTGATAAATATGACAAAAATTGCCGACGGCTCTGCTAAATTAAAAATCGATAAAGCTATCGGCAGCCAAGCTAGCGGCGACACTGGTTTGAAGATTTGAATCAGCGGATTGAGCGCCATCATTGCCGGTTTCGACATCCCGATCAGAAATCCCACGGGAATCGCAACTGCTGCACCCAGGAAAAATCCCACCAACACCCGCCGCAAACTCGCTAGCAGCAGCCAGCCAATGCCTAAATCTCCAGGCCCGCGCTGATAAAATGGATGGAATATGTAATCTAAATTAGCGATTAACGCCTGATAGGGAGTGGGAATCAAATCGCTGTTGAAGCTGGCAACAATCCACCACACACCAAGAATTCCCAAAAAACCAGCCGCAGGCAACAAAACAGCATCTCGGATGACAACGGGTTTGACCCGCTTCCACGTTGCAACTCCTGCAAGTACGATCGCAGATAAATTAAGCTGTATGAACATTTCAATCTCCTTCAGAGTCAGGGCAGGTACAAGAATCTTGAACAATACCAACCTGAGACACTGACGAAGCCAAACAATCTTTTTCAGAAATTTGGCTTTTCAGTCTCTTCTCAATGCCTGCGAAGTTAGCTGACGGGCTAGGACTGAGAGATGTCCTTCTCCTTAGATTTCAAAATCAAAAATTACACTCAAATTTGGCAATTTTTAACTTTGCTTTTTAATTCTGTAGAAATTAGCCCCTAAAATTGGTTCCTCCGCTCCAGCCACACGCTTGGTTCGATCGCGCAGTGCTGGATTAGGCTTGACTTTTTAAGCCAATTTAACTTAAGCTAGCACGAGCATTTGCTTTTGTCAATATGTCTTTAGGAGTAGCCATTGGCGATCGGCAAAGCTCCAAAGTTGAGAGAAAATTCCAAAAGTTAATTAATTAAACTCACCTAGAGAGATAAAATGCGATCGGCCACTTCTTTCTCTACTTGAGCCATGAGAGACTTTAGCCTCGCGCTGCAAGATCGAATTGACATAATTATACAAAACTGGATCGAAGCTGTACGCTCCGACGACCAACTCGAGACCGCTAAAGAACTCACCTACAATGGCGTGCGCGACAGCGTTCCAATGGTACTACAAGCGATCGTAACTATGCTTTCCCAATCCCAAGAGAGCGACATTCGCACACTCGTAGAAAAAAGTTTAGAACACGGAACTCTCAGGGCAAAACAAGGCTACGACGCCGAAGAAATTGCGCGGGAATACCGCTTGCTGCGCTGGGTAATTTTCGAGGCTTTAGAGCCAGAATTGGTAAAAGCCTCTGCCGCCGAAGTCAGCAGAGCTTACCGCTTAATTGACACGGCCCTCGACGAAGTAATTGCTAAATGTTTCCAAACTTTTACCCAGGAAAGATTCCAAGAACTAAAGGATTTGCAAAACCAATTGCAACTTACAAATCAAGAACTGACTCGCTTAGTTCGCGCCAATCAAGAGAACTTATCTCACTTAGCTCACGAATTAAAAACTCCCCTCACCTCTATTATCGGCTACTCAGATTTGTTTTTGCGCCAGCAACAAAACTATTCCGAAATTAAAGGTTTTGTTCCCAATATAGGACATATTGATAGAGTCCTCAACAGCGGCAGACTGTTACTGAGATTGATCAACGATACTCTGGAAATTTCGCGGTACGAAGCCGGACAAATAAAGTTACAGCTAACTGCAATCAGCCTGCCAGATGTACTCGCCACTGTTGTCGAAATAATTGAGCCTTTAGCGAAAGCAAAAGGTTTAGAGATAGCTGTAGAGTGCCATCTCTCAGACGAGCGAGTGGTGACAGATTGCTTGCGCTTGCAGCAAATTATCACAAACTTAACCAGCAACGCCATTCGCTACACCACAGCCGGTACTGTTACAATAAAAAGCGAACTTTTGCCAGATAAATATTGGACAGTAACTGTCTCAGATACAGGAATTGGCATTGCTCCCGAAGACTGCGAGCGGATTTTTCAACCCTATTTTCGAGCAGACAACTCCCTAAGCTCTGGCATTCCTGACAGTACCGGCTTAGGGTTAGCAATTGTCGCTCGATTAGTCAAGCTCTTGCAAGGTAAAATCGAATTAGTTTCTCAAGTAGGAGTTGGCTCTTCCTTCACTGTAATTTTTCCCTTAGAATTGGCTGAATTTTAGATGCTTTAGTATTACCAACTAATTTTTATTCCCTCTGCCCTCTGACTTCTGACTTCTTCCCTCTTGCTTCTGACTTCAAATCAGAAACCGAAGAGTTACATAAACAGCCGCAGCCACCAATTGCACCGCCATCACAGGCAGCCCATAACGCAGAAAAGTTTGAAAAGAAATGCGGCGCCCGTGCAGTTCAGAAATTCCCGCCGCCACTATATTAGAAGAAGCTCCTACCAAAGTGCCGTTTCCGCCTAAAGTTGCTCCGTACATCATCGCATAAAACAGCGGCAGCACAGCAGGTGGAAACTGCCCTGCAAAATCGGGAGCCAGCACCTCTGCCGGTGCGAGCCCGATATTAACAACATACTGTTTTAGCAGCGGCACCATCGCCACTACCAGCGGAATATTTGGCACCACACTCGACAACAAACCCACAAAAAATAACAAAACTAAAGAACCCAGAAAAATATTCTTCCCTAAAATTACTGCTAATATTCCAGATATATTGCCGATAACTCCGGTTTTTTCCAAACCGCCAATCAGCACAAAGATAGACATAAAAAATAGGAGCGTGCTCCAATCTAAATCCCGCAAAATATTATTAACAGAATCAATTTTGGAATGGTGAGCTAAAAGCATTGCCAAAGCAGCCCCCAACAAAGCAACCGCTGCAGGTGAAATAGGCACGGGCAGAGACTCTCCTATGACAAAAAATGTCAGCACGAAAGTTATAATTAAGCCGCCCACTGCTAAGACTCGGGGGTGATTAATTTTTGGGCTCGGCAAATGTTCCAAATCCTCTAAGTTTTTGTGCCAAATTTCGCTGAACAGCCAAGGCAACATAACTACTATCACTCCTACGGCAATTGCCCCGCCCAAACTTAACTTTATCAGGTAATCTGCAAAGCTCATGTTAATAGCATCGCCGACAATGAATGTCGCCGGGTCGCCTACTATTGTTAGCAGTCCCGAACTGTTAGCTACAAATACCATTAAAATCAGTAACGGCACAAAATCTACACCGACTTCTTCTGCCATAGGCGGAATTAATGGTGCTAGCAGCATGACTGTCGTAGCATTGGGCAAAACTGCACAAATTGGCGTAGTAATTGCGACAATACCCAGCAAGAGATTTTTACCTTTGCCTTTAGCCAGAAGCACAATTTGAGTTGCCAAATACTCGAATACTTTGGTAGGCTCAAAGGCTCTCACCATTACCATGACTCCGAAAAATAAGCCCAGGGTGGCGTGACTCCGACCGATATATTCGATCGCGTTGTTTAACGTCATCACGTGGGTAAAAACCAGAATTACCGCTCCAAGAAATGCCGCAACTGTGAGGTGTATCCATTCTGTAATTATTAAGAAAATTACACATATAAATGTTGTTGCAGCAATCACAGCTTGCAGGTTTTCCATTTAGTCCCCTGAAAAAAATAAAACTTAAAAATTAAAAACTTTCGGTTCGAGTGAATATACTACTTTCTGGCTCTTCTGTCAATAAATTTAAGTGCTGATTTTGGCAGCCACAAGCTGGGAGCAACTCATCAAGAGCTTTCCGGTACAGGGAAAAAATCACCTCAAAACTACTTCTTTTGGGAGGGTCGCGATCGCCCGAAGTTTGATATGGCGATCGGGCGATCGCTCAACTACAATGAAGCATGGGCAATCTCTGCCAAACTCAACCCCCACGCAGAAATCATGGACTACAGCCAAGTGCTCGCCGACAAAACCGATACTATCGTCCAAAACTGGATTGAAGCAGTTCGTCAGGATCGGAAAATTGAAACCGCTGACGCCTTACCGCACTCAGCAATCGAAAATCACATACCTCACCTGCTGCAGGCGATGACCACAGTGCTTTCCCAATATCAAAACAGCGAAATAAAACTAATAATTGAAGCCAGTTTAGATCACGGATTTCTCAGAGCCGAACAAGGCTACGACGCAGCAGAAGTAGCCCAGGAATACCACTTATTGCGTCAAGTAATATTCTCGCAATTAGAATCCGAATTGCTAGCAGGAAGCACCGCCGACGTATTCAGAGCTTTTCGGCTGATAGATGCCGTACTAGACGAAGCAATTGCCCAGTGTTTCAACAGCTACGTAGCTCAGAGGCTGCAGGAACTTCAACAAATCCAAACTCAGTTACAACTCACCAATCAAGAACTCTCTCGCCTCGTCAGCGTCCATCAAGAAAACGTCTACCATTTGGCTCACGAACTCAAAACTCCTCTCAACTCAATTATTGGTTATTCCGAACTATTCCTGCGAAAAGAAAAATGGCAATCAGAAGTCAAAGATACCCTCCCCGGCATCGAACACATCGAGCGAGTATTGCGTAACGGCAGACACTTGCTTCGCATGATTAATGACACACTAGAACTTTCTCGCGCTGATGCCGGCAAAATTAAACTTAACCTGCAGCGAACTAATGTACAATCAGTAATTAACACCGTAGTAGAAATGATGCAGCCAATTGCTGATGCTAAAGGACTAAAGCTCGCTGTTACCAGCGACTGCGCCCCAAGACAAGTAATCGCCGACGCACAGCGGCTGCAACAAATTCTGATCAACCTGCTGAGCAATGCCATTCGCTATACAGAATCTGGTAGCATCGAATTAAGTTGCCACTCTGCTGGAGAAGGAAAGTGGGCGATCGCAATTACAGATACCGGCATTGGCATCGCCCCGGAAGATACAAAGCGCATCTTTGACCCCTTCTTTCAAGCAGGAGAAGCAGGCAAACAGCTCTTTCCCACCGAAAGCACTGGCCTGGGATTAGCAATAGTATCGCGGCTCGTCACGCTGCTCCAAGGCAAAATCGAGTTAGTATCAGAAATAGGAGTAGGCTCAACTTTTACCGTGATTCTACCCCAAGAAGTTAAAATACTCCAAGAAGTAAGCTAAACATTAAGTTCAAATTTTTACATCCGAAAATCCTATGCCCGCAGCCAACCTTAGCCCTTCCACCACAGCCTTTCCCCTCACCGCCGTAGTCGGGCAAGAAGCAATCAAATTAGCCCTGCTGTTAGCAGCAGTCGATCCCGGATTGGGAGGAGTGGCGATCGCAGGCCGCCGCGGTACAGCAAAATCAGTAATGGCCCGCGCCTTGCACTCATTACTACCACCCATTGAAATTGTTAAAGATTCTTTTTGCAACGCCGAACCTAATGAAATTATTGCCGAACAGGCATCAGGCTTGTTAGCAGAAAATGGCGGGCAAGATGCCCACACCACCGATACTAATTCCTTAACTACTGAAATAATTCCCACACCGTTCATTCAAATTCCTTTGGGTGTCACCGAAGACAGACTCTTAGGTTCAGTCGATGTCGAACAATCAGTAAAATTCGGTCAAACCGTATTTCAACCCGGACTCCTAGCCCAAGCAAATCGAGGCGTACTATATGTAGACGAAATTAACCTCCTCGATGACAACATTTCCAACCAATTGCTAACAGTATTAACCGAAGGGCGCAACCAAATAGAGCGCGAAGGCATCAGCTTTCAACACCCCTGCAAACCTCTATTTATCGCCACCTACAACCCCGAAGAAGGGCCGCTGAGAGAACATTTGCTCGATCGCATCGCGATCGTACTTTCAGCCGACGCAGCACTCGAACTACAAGAAAGAGTCTATGCAGTAGAACAAGCTTTATCCTACTCCAGCTCCCCCCAAGACTTTCTCAATCAATACAGCGAAGACACCGACAACCTCAAAACCCAAATCATCCTAGCCAGAGAATGGCTCAAAGATGTCAGCATTAAACGCGAACAAATTGCCTACCTAGTAGAAGAAGCCATCCGGGGTGGCGTTCAAGGACACCGCGCCGAAATATTCGCAGTCCGCGTCGCCAAAGCCGCCGCCGCCATGGAGGGACGCACAGAAGTTAACGCCGAAGACCTGCGCCGCGCCGTAGAATTAGTCATCGTACCCCGCGCCACCATCATCCAAACTCCCCCAGACGAAAACTCTCCTCCTCCTCCGCCCCCACCGCCTCCCCAAAAGCAGTCAGAACAAGAACAAGACGAACCAGAAAACGAGCAAGAAGACGAAGAAGACCAAGAGGATGAAGACAACCCGGAACCTGAACAAGAACCAGAAAAAGATACCATTCCCGAAGAATTTCTTTTCGACCCCGAAGGCGTAATTCTCGACCCCAGCGTGCTTTTCTTCGCCCAAGCCGCCAGCCGCCAAGGCAAATCCGGCAGCCGCAGCACCATTTTCTCGGAAGATAGAGGCCGTTACGTCAAGCCAGTATTACCCAAAGGCCCCGTCCGCCGCATCGCCGTTGACGCCACCCTCAGAGCCGCCGCACCCTACCAAAAAGCCCGCCGCGACAGGCATTCTAACCCCCCCCAAGCTTCGGGGGTACAAGGGGGAGTTGAGCGCCGTGTATTTGTGGAACAGGGAGACATTCGGGCGAAGCGCTTGGCCAGAAAAGCTGGAGCTTTAGTCGTATTTGTCGTCGATGCTTCGGGTTCGATGGCCCTCAACCGGATGCAGTCGGCCAAAGGTGCAGTCATGCAGCTACTCACAGAAGCTTATCAAAGCCGCGACCAAGTTGCTCTGATTCCCTTTCGCGGAGAACAAGCAGAAGTGCTGCTACCGCCGACTCGCTCGATAGCCTTGGCCCGCAAGCGTTTGGAACGGTTGCCCTGCGGAGGCGGTTCCCCCTTGGCCCACGGTTTGACTCAAGCAGTGCGGGTGGGAGTCAACGCGCGGCAGTCTGGAGATATCGGTCAAGTTGCGATTGTCGCCATTACAGACGGACGCGGTAATATTCCTTTGGCTCGTTCTTTGGGCGAACCGATTGTAGAGGGAAAAAAGCCTGATATTAAGCAGGAATTGTTAGAAATTGCTGCCAAAATTCGCGGGTTGGGAATGCAGTTGCTGGTAATTGATACCGAAAGCAAGTTTATTTCGACTGGCTTTGCGAAGGAATTGGCCAAGACTTCTGGAGGGAAATACTATCACTTGCCCAAAGCTACCGAACAGTCGATCGCAGCTATGACTAAAAATGCTCTGCGCGACGCGATCGGCTAAAATCCTGACACCCGGATTTATCTCCGTTTATCTGCAGTTAAAAACCAAAAAATTAGACTTTTGGCCAAAAGTCTAATTTTTTACTCTTGCTCTCCGGCGACTCACCGCCAGCGAACCGGCAACTAAACCCAACCCTACCACCGTCGAAGGCTCAGGAATTCTTACGGGCAGAGGTACGCGGTTTGCCGTCCCCCGGCTCGGGGTTGAAGAAGTTGTACTTTGGGGGAGTTGACCTGTCTGAGCCAGCAGCAAATTTTCTGAACCCTGGCCTGAAGTAGCCGTATAAACGGCTCGGACATTAGCTGCAAGTGCAGCTTGACCGCTGCAAATAATGGCGGCTGCAGCCAATAAAATCCCCGCTGTAGGGGGCAATAATTTGCGCTCAAAAAAGGTGGGCATTGGACATTACCTATTTAGCAGTTTGTCGATACAACTCGATCTTTTCATTTATTTTCTCGGTATCCTGTGTCTGAGCTACTGTCTGAGCTACCTTAGCAATTAACGGAACCGATTTTAGATTTTAGATTTTAGATTTTATTTATATTTTATATTTTAGATTATTGAAGTTTCTTGTCCCTAGTTTCAACTAAGTCGCGAATCAAAAACCTAAAATCAACTTGGGCTACTGCCTCTAGCATATACTGTATAATCCCCAATCGTAAATCTCCCCTCCCAAATTGATTGACTTCAGCTATCTGTGATTTGCGCGACTTTAAGCTAGCCCTTGGCCCCAGATAGCGCCGATACTTTAAACTAAATTATAGCTTTGCAGCGAGACAGCGAAACAGCACCGACTTGTACGCAGTCTATTATAAACAATCGATCCCTGGTTTGGAGTGATTTCACCCCCGTTCTTTATCAAATCTTTAAACTCTTTCAGGTTTTGCAAACAAAGTGTAAAGCTGTCAAAATGATAGATAGCAATTCTCAGCCAAAATTAGGTAAATCCTCGTGAGTAACACTAGCAATTTCCGCGAAGCCGTGCGCGAGGCCAAAAACCACGCGCTGGTAGGCCCCAACGTCATCTCCAACGCTCTCCCCTTCGTGGGAGGCGGACTTGTCTTAACTGCTGTCGGCACCTACGGCGGGCTCGGAGTGATTCGTAACTATCCCAGCATCTTCTTTCCCACATTCATTGCCGCGATCGTCGTAGAATTAATTCTCTTCTTCATTGCCCGCGGCGCCGCCGAACAAGGCAACAAAAACACCGCTTTGCCCCTGCTGGCAACCTACAGCCTGCTTTCCGGCTACACCCTCAGCGGATTGGTATTTACAGCCCTCAGAACCCAAGGCGTCGGCATCTCCGGCATCGCTTTTGCAGCCCTCGGATGCGGCATTACCTTTATCGCCGCCCGCCAAATTGGCTCCAACCTTTCTGAACAAGATGGCATGGCCCTCACCAAAACTATCAGTTTAGGTGTGATTGCTTTGTTAGTCGTCGTTGGCGGTCAGTTTCTGCTCTCTCTCTTTGGCGTCTACACCCCAACCTGGTTGGAAATTGGCATTTCTGGCATCGGCGTGTTTATATTTGCCGGCGCTGCGATCGTCGATTTTTACATATTACCCCGCAGTTACCGCGACGACCAGTATTTGCCCGCCGCTCTGTCGATGTACTTGACCTACATCAACTTGTTCATTTTCATTCTGCGCCTGCTGATTGCTATCAACAGCCGCGATTAATTGAAACTTTAGCTTAATAAAAAAAACCGCGGCCCGATCGACATCCGGCCGCGGTTTTTTTTATTAAGATTTGGAATCAAGATAGTCGTCCTCGCCTCCTTTGTCCTACATACAAAAAACTTATATCATGTTCACAGGCGGCAAGGATAAGGTATAATTTTACTTTTTAATCACTCTACCAAACCTCTTGCTATCTAATTGTGTCGATCGCGATTTCAATATTAATCACAAATTAATCGGGGAAAACTCATGTACTTAAAATATGAAGATATTAGGAGAGTCAGCGTAGAAATTACCTCCAGGTGCAATGCAGCTTGTCCGCAGTGTCCCCGCACCGGCAACCCGATTTTGCCGGGGGCGGAATTAAAGATGGAGGATATTGAGAGAATTTTCCCACAAGAGTTTTGCTCTCAGTTGGATTTGGTGTATATGTGCGGCAACTACGGCGATGCTATGACTAGCAATACCACAATTCCCGCGATCGAGTATTTGCACCGCATGGGAGTTCCTCATATCTCCCTGTACACCAACGGTAGCGGACGCAATCCCGACTGGTGGCAAACCCTCGCAAAGGCGATGACAGGAGAACACGATCGCGTAATTTTTAGTATCGACGGGTTGGCCGATACTAACAGCATCTACCGCCAAAATACCAACTGGGACAGGATAATGCAGTCGGTTAATGCCTTCATCCAAGCTGGCGGAAAAGCTGTATGGCACTACTTGATATTTGAACACAACCAGCACCAAGTAGAAGCAGCACGCGATTTAGCCCAACAACTAGGATTTGTCGAGTTTGTACCGAAAGCAACCTCTCGTTTTGTGGCAAAAGAGATTTATGACAAAGAGTCCGCAAATCAACAGCCTCAGAAGCCAGAAAACTCTCAGGTAGAGGCTAAGAGCGATCCCCCCAACCAACCAGCAACAAATAATGCGTCAGCCCCTCAAAATCAAACACAGACCGCTGTTGGGTTGCACAAACAAGCTGAGGAATGCTTGAAACAAGGAAAGCTATCAGAGGCGATCGCAGCCAGCCAACAAGCCCTCAAAATTCAACCTAATTTTGCAGCAGCCTGGAAAACTTTAGGCAATGCTGTTCAAGGTTTGGGGAAGATGCAAGCAGCAGCAGATTGTTACGCTAAAGCCCTCAAAATTCAGCCTAATTTTCCAGAAGTTTATGCTAATGTCGGCAGTCTTTACGCTCAACAGCAACAGTGGCAGCCAGCGAGTGCTTATTACCAAAAGGCGATCGAGCTTAAACCCAATTTTGCCGGAGCTTATCGCAATTTAGCTCAAGTGTTGACGCAGTTGGGGCAACCAGAAAAAGCAAATTATGCTTGGTATCAAGCTATAGCTATCGAAACCTCTCAGGCACCAGAACCAAGTCGTTCTATCCCATCAAAGGCAGCCAGCGAAGAACTCCAACCCCCATCGTTGGAACAATATAAAAATCCCCAGGGAGACCAATTTATCCAAGCTGTAGAAAAATTTGGCAGCCTAAACAATTACTACCGAAATGTAGAAATTAGCTGCCAAACTCAAGCCAGCAAAGAGATTTTCATCAGTTTTGAAGCGGAACTCTGGCCTTGCTGTTGGGTAAGCCATACTAAATACGCTGTTTATAACCACACTTACAGACCGCAAATGCTGGCTTTAATTGAAAAGTACGGAAATGGCTTTAATTCTCTCAGAACTCAATCGGTGAAAGAGGCGATCGCCAGAGATTGGTTTCGCGAAGACCTCACCAAAAGTTTTTCCTGTTCTAAAAGGTTGGACGTATGCGCTCACGAATGCGGTAAAACTTTCAATTCAACAGGTTCGCAGTATATATAAGAAGGAAGGCACGACACGGATACATGGATTAATTGCTGAAATGTCGAAATTTCAGCTAAAATCGATATTACCACCCAAAACCAAGAGGACTAATAGTGGAAGTTCTAGACATCAAACACAATATCGAAACATTGTCCGATCGACTGGGTGCAACCCAGGACTATCTTTGACATCCCCGCACTCACAGCCAAAATTCAAGACTTAGAGCAAATCTGCGCCCAACCAGCATTTTGGGATGACCAAGATCGAGCTCAAGAAACCCTCCAAGAACTTAATGACTTCAAATCTCATTTAGAACAATATCGCGGCTGGCAAACGAGCTTGGAAGATGCTAAAGCTATTTTAGAACTGCTGGAGTTAGAGGCCGACGAGTCCCTGTTCCAAGAAGCCTCATCGAGTCTTTCTCAGTTAACCCGCGAACTCGACCAGTGGGAACTGCAACAATTACTATCTGGGCCCTACGACGAAGGCGGCGCTGTTTTGACGATTAACGCCGGGGCCGGCGGCACAGATGCTCAAGACTGGGCCGAAATGCTGCTGCGGATGTACACCCGCTGGGGGGAAAGTCAAGGTTACAAAGTACATTTAATGGAAATTTCCGAGGGAGAGGAAGCAGGTATTAAATCTGCTTCTTTGGAAATAGTCGGCCGCTACGCTTACGGTTATATGCGATCGGAAAAAGGCACTCACCGCTTAGTCAGAATTTCGCCTTTTAACGCTAACGACAAGCGTCAAACCAGTTTTGCAGGCGTCGAAGTAATGCCAATTCTCGATCGATCCGTCAAGTTGGACATTCCAGAAAAAGATTTGGAAATCACGACTTCCCGCGCTGGCGGCAAGGGCGGGCAAAACGTTAACAAGGTAGAAACCGCAGTCCGCATCGTTCACATTCCTACTGGTTTGGCCGTCCGCTGCACTGAAGAACGCAGTCAGTTGCAAAATAAGGAAAAAGCTTTGGCATTACTCAAGGCTAGACTGTTGGTGGTTGCTAAGGAACAGCGGGCTTCGGAAATTGCCGAGATTCGCGGCGACATGGTGGAGGCGGCTTGGGGCAACCAAATTCGCAATTATGTTTTTCACCCATACCAAATGGTCAAGGATTTGCGTACAGGGGTGGAAACAACCGCCATCGCAGATGTGATGAACGGCGAATTAGACCAGTTTATTCAAGCTTACCTGCGGCAGGAAAATCAGTTGATAGCCCAAACCGATGCAACCGCGGGAATCTAATTCGCTCCTTGACATACAAAGTCTGCCTGTGCAGACTAAAGAATTAAGAGCCGTGATGGCAGCGGATTTGGTATAATTTTGGGGTTTTGGTCGATCGCCCGACCTTCAACAGGTCGTGCGGCCAAAAACCTTGATATGATAAAACTTGATCTAACGAACAAAAGGAGAAATAATGACCCAAGTTGTAATAGGCGAAAATGAAGGGATTGAGTCAGCCCTGCGACGGTTTAAGCGACAAGTTTCCAAAGCGGGTATTTTCCCCGACATGAGAAAGCACCGCCACTTTGAAACCCCGTTGGAAAAGCAGAAGCGCAAAGCTATTGCCAGAAGGACTAAGAGACGCTTTCACCGCAACAACAAACCCTAGAATTATTAGCACTAAATTGATTCGGCAGATATAATGCCTTGCGATTCTAGTACCGCAGCGACTCGGAGAATCACCGCTTCGCTGTAGGGAGCACCAATAATTTGTACCCCCAAGGGCAAAGCGCCGGGCCGCTGTACGGGCACGCAAAGAACGGGCAAGCCAATAAATGATAGGGGTTGGGTGAACAGTCCGAGATTGGGACGCACTAAGATTTCTTGTCCGGCTATTACCATTTTCTCGACGCCAATTTCAGGGGCTGCTATCGGGGTGGCGGGTGCGAGGATGATGTCTGTTTGTTGGAATATTTCGCGAATTCGATCGCGGTACCACTGTCTGAATCTCTGCGCTTGCAAGTACCAAGTCGCAGGGATCAGGGTTCCCGCTAAAAAGCGATCGCGCGTGGCAGGATCGAAGTCTTGAGGGCGCGATCGTAAATTGTCTAAATGCAAGTTTCCCCCCTCGCAGGCGGTAATGATAAATGCCGCAGCCCTGGCGCGATCGGATTCCGGTATGCTGACAGTTGCAAGCCCCCCTATTTTTGGGGGGTTTGTTGTTTTTTCTGTAGCTGTACCACAATCCAAGACATTTGTCAAGGCTTTAGCAACTATTTCTACAGCATCCAATGCTTCCGGTTCGGCCCCTGTGGCGAAATACCCGTCAGCAACAGCAATTCGCAATCCTTCGATGCCTTGATTTAACTGCGGCGAACAAAGTTCTGGCGGGCGTTGAGTGCAAACTGGGTCGCGAGAATCAGGGCCTTGCAGGATATCGTACAGCAGCGCGATGTCTCGGATCGATCGCCCAAACGGCCCCACACAATCCAAACTACCCGAAAATAAATAAGCGCCAGCCCTGGACAAACGGCCGTAAGTAGGCTTAAACCCAAAGACACCGCACAAAGCAGCCGGTACGCGGATGGAACCGTTAGTATCAGAACCGAGGGTGACGGGTACAAAACCGGCGGAGACTGCTGCTGCGGAACCGCCGCTGGAACCGCCAGCGATGCGGGTAGTATCGTGGGGATTGCGAGTCGGCCCGTAGTGGCTGTTTTCGGTGACGAAACCGTAGGCGTACTCATCCATGTTGAGAGTACCTACGAGCACAGCCCCGGCTTGTTTTAGTCGGGCGACCACCGCCGCGTCCTGGGTAGCCGGAGGATTGCCAGCGTTGATTTTTGACCCAGCTAGAGTAGTAATTCCGCCGATGTCGAACAGGTTTTTGACTGCGAAGGGAACGCCTGCTAAAGGGCCTGGGTTTTGGTTATTTGCGATCAAATTATCTATATTTTCGGCTGCTGCGAGGGCGCTTGATGCAGTGATTGCAGTAAAGCAATTAACAGCTTTATCCTTAACAGCAATCCGTTCCAAAGCAGCACTTACCGCCTCTGTAGCCGTAACCTTACCACATTTAACCGCCGCTGCCGTAGCAACCGCATCAGCCTTATCTAAAAAACATCTGCGTTCATCTGCGTTCATCTGCCCTCGTCTGCGGTTAAAAATCTAAGGTTCAAACACCGGCGCGACTTCTACTTCTGGGGGTAAAGGGAATTCAGTAACGAGTCGGGCGATCGCAAATATCCTCTCGAAGTTTACCACAGCACCGGCGCGGTGTTCCGGGTCTAAGGGTAAGTTTATCAGTTCAGCGGTGCGATCGACATATTCTTCTATATTTGTCATTAGTCCATCCCAAACAACATCAGCGTTCATCCGCGTACATCTGCCCTCATCTGCGGTTGAAAATCTAAGGTTCAGATATAGGTGCGATCGATTATTGTATTGTAATCGCGATCGGGCTGTCAGTTGTTATTGCTCAGTTTTTTGTATTCCTCAGATTGTCTGATATCATCTAAAGGAGATTTTGGCTCTAGTGGTTCATCAGGACAAAACTTTATAGATGTCTGCGTTTCCCCAGACTTTATGTTTTTATTAACTTCGATTTTAACCTTTCCTTTTTGCCAACCCTTGGAACCAATTTTGATAATTTGACAATCGATTCCTTCTTCATGCGATTTCCAGTTAATCTCGCCTACACTAATTATTGTTTCTGGGTTAATCTTTAGCTCTCTCATCCAATCCCTTATGTATTGTCCATTTGCGGGAATCCCCAGGATCTCACTCAACTTGCTACCCGATAGCTCTTTAAACTTTCGTACCAGAAAAGTTGTTTGACCGAATAACAAAACATCATCATCGCCTACTGCCTCATAGTTTTTATTGGATTCAATTTTATCGTTCATTTTTTTTCAAAATTCGGGTTATTCCTCTTTGATACCATTTCAATATCTCTGAGTCAAGGTGGTAAAGAAACAATTTGCGATCGCACTTTCCCAACTCAAACACTGACAGTTTCCCGCAATTTCTCAACGGCAACATCCAGCGGAGGCAAAGTAAAATCCTCAGCATCCATCAATTCCTTAACCTTCTCAAAAATCTCAACCTCCGCCTCTTCCTGATCCGTCAGCTTATCATAAAAATAAGGGTCAGTAAACCACTGCTCAAACGCTATCATTAACAAGCCATTGGGCGAAAGTTCAAACCGCCAATACTTAGAAACTCTACTGTCAATTACTTCAAACATTGGTGCCGGATTCTCCATCGGATAATAGCTAAAAATATCGTCGCAGATGTAGTACCAAATAGTACCTTGCCATTCTCGGATAGCATAAACAACATATTCTTTGCCTATTGTTAATGCCAACTTAATTTTTTTAGTGTAACCACGTGGCGGATCTATATATTTATCAGGGAGAGATTCACCCGTATTAGCAATACAACGAATTTTCATAACTTGATGACCTACAAATTTTTAGGAGCAATTTTGGGATACTGTCGCTTGAACTTAAACTCCACATCTTGAAGAGTCTGACTGTTCCGAAACCAATGAACTTGTACGGAAGCTCCATTAATTTCAAAAGCCTCAATACTTGTCATTTTATCCCAATCTTCATAATTCCCGCCATAAACAGCAATAAGTCTCGGCGCATCCCCCAACAATCTATCTGTACCGCGACGAATTACTTTGCAATTACCAGCCTTAGCATCTTGCAGTAGCAGTTGCTCCTGCAAATTTATGGGACTCTCATCGGGAATAGCACCTTGATTCACAATTTAACAGCTTCAAATATTGTTTGTCAAATACCATAAAAACTCATTTTAGCAGGTGCAGTTTCCGCCAGCAACTTACCCCGCGAAATCACATACCAAACCGCAGCGCGCCTCCTAATTGCATCATAACAATCCTCAGCGTCCAACACAATCAACAACGACATCGCGCAGAACCCTGCTATACTTTTGCTCAGAAATGACAAATCCACTTGTTTTAACACTTGTAAGCTCTATCTTCCTAGTGGCGATTCAGCCTAGTAATGCCAAAAGAATTCCCCAATCACTTGCGAACCCCCTCCTTTTCCTCCTCTGCGTCCTCTGCGCCCTCTGCGGTTAAAAAATCTTACTCAAAAAACCCACCTATAACCATAATCAACCCCAAGAAAGCGCAACTACAAATCGCCAATATCAGACAATCTCAAACTCCAGATTGTGATTTTTTACCAAATCAAAGGTAAAATGGTCAACCACATTAGTATCGCTCAATTCCAGATTGTAAAAATCAACAAAATCCGCATCAAAATACGGCCCAGCGTGCCAAGTCCCCACATCTAACTTAATAAAACAATTGCCCGGAATCCGAAAAGCAGCCATATCCTCTAAACTCGGTTTATAGCTATCCCCAGGAGGCGCAACCGCCATCAACCAATCCTTCCCCTCCAAAGAACCCAAACACTGAGTACATTTAATGTGTCGTGTAATTTTGCCAAACTTGCGACCTTTATGGTGCAGCCGCATAATGTAAAATCTAGGAATACCATTTTGCAAATTTAACTGAGCATCCTCAGCATCGAAAGACTTGCCCTCAACAGCCGCAAAGATAACTTGACCGTAACTCCGAAAATTCTCCGGTGTCACCCATTGTGCGGATAACTGCTTAGTAGAAATTGCTTCGCTCATAAATCCCAACATCCCTAGCTCGATCCGTCATCAACATTCTAATACAGTAACTCCTCTCTATTCTCTTCTCTGTGCCCTCTGTGTCCTCTGCGGTTAATTAAATAAAAAAATCTAGTTCGCTTTCTCGATCGCCCAAAACACCCTTACAATCAAAATCAGCACACTGCTGCAAAAAACGAGCCGGAATATCAGGCCGAGCACCCCAATGCAAATGCAAATAAGAAGCGTGTACCTGACAAACTCCCCAACCTTCAGCAACCGCCTCAACCTCCCCCCGCTTCCCATACCTCCAACTGTGATAAACTGGATTACTTGGTTCGACAGTTAAATGCGATCGATGAAACTCATGTCCCCAAACCTCATCAAGAGCAGTTAACACCAAACTATCCCTCACCGCCACAGCTTCTCGGTATCCCAGCGTCAAACGCTTTCCCATCGCAGCAGCAGTTTTCAACACACCCACCCCTTCCCAAGAATTGCCATCGAAGTCTACAATAGAATCGCACAAATACATCAAACCGCCGCACTCCGCATAAGTCGGCATTCCCGAAAAAATCGCACTTCTTACCGCATCCCGAATTAAAACATTACCGCTCAATTTTTGAGCAAACACTTCGGGAAAACCGCCGCCAAAATACAACCCCTGCACATTGTCAGGAAAAACCGAGTCATCAAGCGGGCTCCAAAATACTAACTCCGCACCCAACTCTTCCAACAAATCAAGATTGTCCTGATAGTAAAAATTAAAAGCCCGATCGCGCGCAACTGCAATCCTCACTCCAAATTGTTTTCCCAAACTGTTGACAACATCATCTTTTTTAACTACAATTCCCGAAGGGAAATTGTGTCTACCAAAAAGTTGCTCAGGCCCCTCACCTCCCCCATTTCGAGTTGCAGCCAACAAAGGCAAAAGTTGCTCCCAGTCAAAACTAACAGCAGCCAAATCAGCCAGTTTATCGATCGCAGCATGAAGATTCGGCAACTCCTCAGCCGGAATCAGCCCCAAATGTCGATCTGGAATAGTAACAGCCTCATCTCTACGCAAAACGCCCAAAATCGGTAAATTGAGCGGTTTGAGAGCATCTTGAAGCAGTTCCAAATGTCGATCGCTCGCCACCCGATTGAGCACCAAACCAGCGAATTTAAGGTCAGGGTTAAAAGAACGAAAACCGTGGGCGATCGCAGCCACAGAACCAGAGAGCCTGCTGCAATCTATCACAAACAATACCGGCAAATTCAGCAAATAAGCAACATGAGCCGTAGAAGCAAAGGAAATAGAATAGTGTTGTTTTCCTTCTGGCTTCCTTAAATCCGTTAAATCCTTTACATCTCGTACAATCGTTGCCGAAATTTTATCCGTTACATCCGTTACGAAATCCGTTGCCGAACTTTCTTCTTCTTTCTTCCGAGAAACCCCATCAAATAGCCCCATGACCCCTTCAACTAAGGCATAATCGACATCTTGAATATGACGAGAAAAACACTTTTTTACATAAGATTCAGACGTTAATACCGGGTCTAAATTGCGACAGGGGCGACCAGTAACAAAAGCATGAAACATCGGGTCAATGTAATCCGGGCCAACCTTAAAAGATTGAACATTCAAGCCGCGGCGGATTAAATAAGCTAAAAGGGCGATCGTTACAGTAGTCTTTCCCGCACCGCTGCGTTCGCCAGCAATTACTAAAGTCATAG
Source organism: Microcoleus sp. Pol12B3 (assembly GCF_036701355.1). Taxonomy (NCBI): domain Bacteria; kingdom Bacillati; phylum Cyanobacteriota; class Cyanophyceae; order Oscillatoriales; family Microcoleaceae; genus Microcoleus; species Microcoleus sp. Pol12B3. Next base: position 33,265 of record NZ_JAUBQS010000003.1, on the reverse strand, counting down.
TTATAGTTAGTTAAAATAAATAATATATAAGATTGTCAAAGTTGCTTTCCAATCACGAAATTATCTGCGTTTATCTGTGTTAATCTGGCTTGCATCTGCGGTTTCTGTATCAATAAAAGATTTATGCAATCTTTCCTCATAAAAATAGACACTTGATAAAGTTATGAGTATTGCTCTCGCACCGCTCAAATAATAACTATTTAATGAACCGCGAAGACGCGTTAAGCGAAGCCGCGCGTAAGCGCTAGAGCGCGAAGGAAGAAAAGAGAAGAATAAAAGTAGGGCAGACATTGCCTGCCCCACTGAATATTAACTCAATCCGTCTTGCTTATTTTTTTCTCCTTTCTCGTGATTCCATCCATCCGTTACATCGGTTACATCCGCTACACAATCCGTTGCCGAACCTCTTTTTACCGCTTAGCTAACTTCAGCATTTGAGCCGTCACTGCCAAACTTTCTTCGTAAAGCACATCTCGGCCCCAACTCTGCAAGTGTTGGCCCAGCAACTGTTCCGTCACCTGATCGAACAGAGGACTCACCTGGTTAAACCGATCGGTTTGAGCGCCGCCCTTCGTTTCCATCCGCATACAGCCGCCCACTTCCGAACACAGAACCGTACCGCAGTCAGCCTTCTCGTTCGTAGAATTCAAACGCAGAGCAATCAAATCGCCCGGGACATCGCCCGTATCAGCAGTAGGAATAGCAGCCAACTCCGCTTCTACAACCCGTTCGTCCGGCCCCGCGAATTTAATTCGCTTGATTTGGTAATCGCCCTCTTCTTGTTTGAAAGCAACCGGACGCCACTGAAGCCGGCTCGCCAGCCAACCCAAATACATCAGCGCTTGCGTAGAATTGTCCTGTTCGTAATCGATCGTCACCCGATCGATTTCCCGAATCGCAGCGCGGCGTTCCGGGGCGTCAAAAGCCTCAGCAGCCAACTCCTGCCACGCAGCCAGCCGGCGCCAATTCAGATCCGCGATCGGAATTCCCTCTTCGATGAGACTGTGCATCAACAGCAATTCCGCTTCACACTCGGCAAAGCTGCTAGAGTCAACAATCACAGAACTGCTAATTGCCGCCAGCCGCTGGAACAAACCTCGATCGGCATCAGGATTCGCCTTCCACCACAGCAGCGTCGGCAAATCAGCGATAGTCAACGCCGTCACGATGCCGCTCACCCGTTCCAAAGCAGCTTCCGTACCCCGGAGCGTTATATACTCGCAGCAGATCAGATTGCCCGTGGTGCGCTTGTGAACCGGACAATAAGCAGCCACTTGAGCCTGCACGCCCGTATCTTCTCCCGCCGTCGGGCACAGAGCAATAATCCGGCAGGGATTGGCAGCCACAATCGCATCAGCCACGCCCGATCCCCCGGAACCCAAACCACTCGATCCCATCTCCTCGCCTTTTGAATTTTTGCGAGCCACTTCTTCCCGCAAAGTTGCCAGCAATTCAGCGTTAGGTTTGCCAGTTCTCGGCAGCCCGTAAGCTTTTTGAGCCGCCCTGATGCTAGATGCCGTCATCGGCCCGGTAATACCGTCCACCGGCCCGTCGTAAAATCCCAGATCCGCCAATAACCGCTGAGTTTCTTCGGGTTCGTAGACTACAAAAGTAAAAGTTGTTGCCCTACTAGCGATCGGAACATCCCCTTTCGACCCCGATTCTCTGTAACTTTCCCAAATTTGACTCAATTCGGCCTCTATTTGGTCGATCGACACATCTTTAGGATTTTGCAGCGAAACCAGAGGCGGAGCTTTCATAGGTGTCATCGTCATAAATCTTCTCTCCCTTGTTATCAGTCATTACTCATTGGTTATTAGTCCTGGGTCATTAGTTAGTAGTTATTAGTTATTAGTTAGTAGTTATTAGCTAATCACTAATACTAAGGCTGACCAATAACTAATGACTAATAAATGCTGACTAATCACTCTTAAAGTCTGCGCCACTTGCGGCCGTCTCTGTTAATTAGCAGTTCTGCTTCCGCCGGTTCCCAAGTACCCGCTTCGTATTTAGGAACCAAATCTTGGTCGTTGGACGATTCCCACTCCATCAGGGCCGGCGTTACCACCCGCCAAGCTTCTTCCACTTCATCAGAACGGGTAAACAAAGTTTGGTCGCCCAGCATACAGTCAATTAACAGTCGATCGTAAGCATCCGAAGATGTCACCCCAAAGGAAGAACCGTAACTGAAATCCATATCCACCGTCCGCGTCCGCAAATCCGGCCCCGGCATTTTCGCCTCAAACCTCAGCGAAATCCCCTCGTTCGGATGCACGCGCATAGTCAAAACGTTAGGAGTAGTTTGTTGGGCCGCGGACTGAAAGATTAGCAGCGGAACTTCGCGGAACTGAATCGCAATTTCGCTAACTTTTTTCGGCAACCGTTTGCCGGTTCGCAGGTAAAAAGGCACTCCCTGCCAGCGCCAGTTGTCAATCATAAACTTCATCGCCACAAAAGTCGGCGTTGTCGAGTTGGGAGCAACCCCCGGTTCTTCGTGATATCCCGGCACGGGTTTGCCCTTCATCCAACCTGCGGAATATTGACCCCGAATCGCTGAGAACTCCAAATTATGCAAATCTGCCAAGCGAGTTGCTTGCAGAACTTTCATCTTTTCGGTGCGGATGCTGTCAGCGTCGAGCGAGTTCGGCGGTTCCATCGCCGTCAGACAGAAAATCTGCATCAAGTGGTTTTGCAGCATATCCCGCAACGCCCCAGAGGATTCGTAGTAACCCGCCCGGTCTTCTACGCCTACTGTTTCTGCAACTGTAATTTGTACGTGATCGACAAATTGTCGATTCCACAGCGGTTCAAAAATCGCGTTCGCAAACCGGAACACCATTAAATTCTGAACAGTTTCTTTACCCAAATAGTGGTCAATCCGGTAAACTTGCTGTTCTTGGCAAACCTTCTGCACGACTCGGTTAAGAGCTTTTGCTGAACTCAAGTCGCGGCCGAAGGGTTTTTCAATTACCAAGCGGTGTTTTGCTGGATCGACCAGCATTTGAGCCTCGCCCAGTTGCCTAATTGCTTCTGGGAAAAAGTTCGGGGAAACCGAGAGATAAAATATGTGATTGCCGCGAGTTCTCCTTTCTTCGTCAAGTTCCGCTAAGAAATCTTTGAGTTTTTGATAGCTTTCGGGGTTATCAATGTCGCCCGGACAGTAGTACAAACCTTTAGCGAAATCTTGCCAAAATTCTTCATTGCCAATGCCGCCGCCAAATTCTTCAATGCCTTCGCGCATTTGCTCACGGAAGTAATCGTGACTCCAAGGACGGCGGGCTACTCCCACGACGGTAGTTTCCGGTGGCAAGCGTCGATCGCGCTTCATCTGATAAATGGCAGGTACCAGTTTGCGCTGGGTGAGATCCCCAGAAGCTCCGAAGATTACCAGAATTTGTGGTTCTGGCACCCGTTCTTTTCGCAAACCGACCCGCAGTGGATTTTCAAGTAGCGTTACCATTATTTATTTTCCTTGTTCTAGTGGTGTTAACCCTGCCAAGACACCATGATAGTTTGCGGTCATTTCTGCTAGTTGCTGGGTGAGAGAGTTAATCGATTCTTAATACTGCTAGAGGAGGCAGATGATTTTGCTCTCTAGGAACTCTGACACCCATTTATCTCAAAATTCCTAGAGAGGATTTAAAACTCAGCCTTTAAGAACCCAAATAATTATCTACTCCCATTCCTAAATGCTTCTGCCTTTCAGGATACAGATATCTGCCTAAGCGACGGGTGACAACTTCTGGACTTTCTCTTGCAAGGAATCCATCAGCGATTGGAACGGATTGACGAATTTCTCAATCCCGTCGATGAGCAAGTCTTCCATCACTTTGTCCAAGTTGATGTCGATGTCCGGATCTTTGAGACTTTCGATCAGGGTGTAAGCTTCTGCAACATTGTTTTCAATCCGGGGTGCGACATCGCAGTGATCGAAACAAGCTTCAACGGTGTTCGGTGGCAAAGTGTTAACGGTGTCGGGGCCGATTAATTCATCGACGTACATCACATCGCTATAGTTGGGGTTTTTGGTGCTGGTGGAAGCCCACAATAAGCGCTGCACTTTCGCTCCTTTAGCCGCTAATGCTTGCCAGCGATCGCTCGCTACGATCTCTTTATACTTCTGGTAAGCTATCTTCGCATTGGCGATCGCAATTTTCCCCTTCACTGCTTCCAGTTTAGCTTTTGTGGAAATATCTGTGACATTTTTGAGTTTCTCGTCAATCTTGCCATCGATATTGATGTCGATCCGGCTCAAGAAGAAACTGGCAACAGAAGCAATATTGCTCACATCCCAACCTTTAGCCACCCGCGCTTCCAAACCGCGAATGTAAGCCCAGAAGGTTTCGACGTAGCTGTCAACTGAGAACAGCAAAGTCACGTTAACGTTAATGCCTTCGCTGATGACTCGCTCGACTGCGGGCAAACCTTCAGCGGTTCCCGGAATCTTAATCATCACGTTTTCTTTGCCGAGGGCTTGGTAATAGCGCATGGCTTCGCTAATCGTGCTTTCTGTATCGTTGGCGATCGTCGGTGGCACTTCAATGCTAATGTACCCGTCCAAACCCTTCGACTCTGCGTAAACTGGGGCGAAGATGTCGCAAGCGTTGCGGATATCTTCAAATACCAGAGATTCGTAAATCTCCATTACAGATTTACCCGCCCGGATGCCGGCTTCGATATCTGCGTCGTAAATCACATTACCCGCGATCGCTTTCTCAAAAATAGCCGGATTAGATGTAATCCCGCGCAGTCCCCTACTTTCAATCATCTTTTTGAGTTCGCCGGACTCGATCAGATCGCGAGTCAAATTGTCCATCCAGATACTTTGGCCAATTTCTTTAATTTCTAACAGGTGATTCGTTGACGTTGCTGTCATTACTGTAACTCCTACAAGTTGATAGCTGTTAATTTGGACTTGGAAATTGGAAATGGAAAATTGAAAATTGGTAATTGAAAATTGGCAATGGGGAATTGGTAATTGGGAGTCGAAAGTTATAAGTTAAAACCCTCTTCCTTCTTCCGTCTTCCTGACATCCGTTACATCCCGTACATTGCTCGTTGCCGAACTTCCCTATGCCTTCACTCTTGAGCTGTTCTAGGATTGCGTGATCGATCTTGAATAAAAGACTCGACCATCGCTACATTTTCTTTACTGCCGATAATCAAGGGCGATCGCTCGTGCAGTTTGGTCGGCACAACGTCTAAGATGTCTTGAACTCCCGTACTGGCGCGCCCGCCGGCTTGCTCCATCAAAAACGCCAAAGGAGCCGATTCGTAGAGCAAACGCAATTTACCTTCCGGTTTTTTCACCGTTCCGGGGTACAAAAACACGCCTCCCTGGAACAAAATCCGGTGGAAATCTCCCACCAAAGCCCCGCCGTACCGGGCGGTGTAGCCTTCGCTGCGGTGTACGTAGCGAATGTAGTCTCTCAAAGATTCCTCCCACTGCCAGAAGTTGCCTTCATTAACGCTGTAAATCGGGCCGCGATCGGGAACCTTAATGTTTTCGTTAGCTAGAATAAACTCGCCCAAACTGGGGTCGAGGGTAAAGGAATGAACACCCTGACCGATCGAATAAACCAGCATGGTACTGGGGCCGTAGAGCACATAACCAGCGGCAATTTGTTTGTGTCCGTGTTGCAGCAAGTCGGAAGCCGAACCGTCTTCATCGTCCCCCTCTTGCTTGCGGATGCTGAATATAGAGCCTACATTGAGATTGGTGTCAAGATTGGAAGAACCGTCTATGGGGTCGTAGAGCAGACTGTAACGCCCGATCGGACAATTTTCGGGAATGTAGTAGGGTTTCTCCATTTCCTCGGAAGCTAAGCGGCATACCAGTCCGCTTTGCTGGAATACCGAGATAAACACTTCGTTGGCATAGACATCCATCTTTTTGACGGATTCTCCCTGCACGTTCACAGCCCCTGTAAACCCCAAGGCATCTGCCATTAACCCAGCTCTGCTGAGCCGCCGCGCGATCAGCTTGGCAGCTAGTCCGATGCGATTCATCAGAGCGCTGAGATCCTGAGCATCTGCTGAAAAGCTGTGGAGTTGCTGGAGTACGTGACGGGATAGAGTCGTGCAATCGCGGTCTAAGGCTTGCACCTGATCGATCGGGCCCAGGCGGGTTTCCCCTGTCGGCGCTTGTACCATGATATTGATAACCTCCCTGTCTTGCGGCTCTGAGTTTGGGATTTTCAGGTGCTTGACACTTGCCCCTGAATCGGCTATTAGACCGATCGTCCCCTAACTTCTATCTTAGGGAGGGTTTTGCCAAAGGGCGTCGAACTTTAGGTGAATTTTAGATCCCCACCGAAAATTGAGGAGTGCGATCGACTGTTGAGCCGGGAATTGTATCCAAAATCACTAAATTTTTTAATTAACCGCTCTTGACCTAGAGGAAGAGCAGAAAGAAGAAGGAAGAAGGAAGATTGTTGCTTGATTAATTATTAAAAAGATTTCTAAAGATGTAGTACGAGGAATTGATTTTACAGGGGCAAAGAATCTCGATATTTATAAAAATACGACTGCCAAACGGGAAGCCGATCGCGCTTGTTAAATACGTAGCTAAAAAGATTAGTTGAGAGTAGCGATCGCCTTTTTGATTGGTTATGCTTGACTCAGGGCGATCGTTTCTGCCAGTTTACTGCTCAACAAAAATAAAGATGTTTGTGGTTAAATACCGTATAAAGGCAAGAAATATCTCGCCCTGACTGAGGTAGTGTCGTTAAGCTCCTGTATCTCCTAAGCGTGAAGGTTCCATTGATGAGTAGTTCCCCAAGAAAGAAAAAAACGATCCTGTTTTTAGCCGCCAACCCGAAAAACTCAACTCCCTTGCGCTTAGGTGAAGAGGCGAAGGAAATTGCAGAGGGGTTGCAACGCTCTAAAAAGCGCGACAAGTTTCAACTGGATCAACAGTGGGCAGTAACGCCAAGAGAAATGCAGCGAGCCGTATTAGATTATAAACCAGAGATTGTGCATTTCTCAGGGCATGGTGCAGGAGAAAGCGGTTTAGCCCTAGAGGATGACATGGGGCAGATTAAGCTGGTAAATGCCAAAGCTTTGGCAGCTTTGTTTGAGGCGTTTAAGGAGTACGTGGAGTGCGTAATACTCAACGCTTGCTATTCAGAAGTGCAAGCTGAGGCGATCGCACGTCACATTCCCTACGTGATCGGCATGAACCAAGCGGTGGGAGATAAGGCCGCACGAGAATTTGCTGTAGGTTTTTACGATACCTTGGCGGCGGGGGAGTCGATCGAATTTGCCTATAAGTTGGGTTGCGTTAGCATCAGCATGGCAGGGATTGCAGAAGAACTTACTCCGGTATTAAAGAAGAAGTCGGATTTTTCGGAAGAATTAGATCGATCGCAGGATGCTTCTGTTAGCGATATCGTTGAGAAGCCGTCGCCTGTGGGGGAAAATGCGCGATCGATCGCCGCACCTCCCCTTTCTCTTCTCAATTTAGATAACCCCGAAGGTTCTGTTAGTTTAGATTCACCCCTATATATCGATCGGCCTCCCATTGAATCGGACTCCTACCAAACTATTGTTAAGCCCGGAGCTTTAATCCGAATCAAAGCGCCCCGGCAAATGGGAAAAACTTCCTTAGTGCAGCGAATTTTATACCACGCCAAGGAACAGGGATATCAAACGGCTTATTTAAACTTTCAATGGGCTGATGGCTGTTTTCTCACTAATCTTGATGAGTTGTTGCAGTGGTTTTGTGGTGATATTACCAATGAATTAAATTTAGAAGACAGGTTAGGAGAATATTGGAAAGGCGTTCTCGGCAGTAAAAATAAAAGCACCAAGTATTTCCAACGCTATCTACTATCTGACAGCGATCGGCCTCTTGTTTTAGGGTTAGATGAAGTCGATCGGATTTTTCCGCATTCCGAAATAGCCACCGACTTCTTTGGATTATTGCGAGCTTGGCACGAGCGGGGAAAAAATGAGGAAGTTTGGAAAAAGCTGAGGTTAGTCATTTCTCACTCTCAAGAAGTTTATATTCCTCTCAATATTAATCAGTCGCCATTTAACGTGGGATTGCCCATAGAGTTACCTGAACTCACTCAGATACAGGTAACAGATTTAGTGAATCGACACCGATTAAATTGGTCAAATCAAGAGATTTGTGAGCTGATGGAAATGGTGGGCGGTCATCCTTATTTAGTTCGAGTTGCTCTCTACCAAGTTGCCAGGGGGAGAATTACCTTAGATAGCTTGCTAAAAGTCGCTCCTACTGAAGAAGGCCCTTACTACGATCATTTACGACGGCATTTAGTTAACTTGGAAAAAGATGCAGAACTAGCAGCAACAATTAGAGAAGTCATTAACAGCGAACAACCTGTAGAGATTCACACCGGAGAGGCTTTTAAATTGCGAAGCATGGGGTTGATCAAATTTAAGGGAAATGCTGTAATGCCATTGTGTGATTTATATCGTCAATATTTTAGCCATCGCCTAGCCTCTCCCCGAGCTAATATGACTGCTGTGCAACCACCTAATAACCCATCAAGCTTGCACGTAGAGAGTAATTTAGCAGCTATTATTTTCTCGGATGTAGTTAATTCCACCGCTTTATCAGTTGCCAACCAAAAGCTGACACTAGAATTAGTGAATCGAGATTTCAACATCATCCGAGGCATCTGCGCTAAACATCAAGGCAAAGTGCTTAAAGAAATGGGCGATGGTTTATTAATTTGCTTTCCCGAAAGTGCTGTAAAAGCAGTTGCCTGTGCGCTAGAAATACAACGAAGTCTCGCCCAAGCTGCTACAACCTTACCTGCGAGTCATGTCCTCCAACATCGCATTGGTATTCACTTGGGGGAAATATTCTCTTTTAATAATGATATCAGAGGGGCTGGTGTAAATTTAGCGGCTCGTTTAGAAGGGAAAGCCGATTCAGGTGGAATCTGTATTTCTGAGACAGTTTATCAAGTCGTTAAAACCCATTTATCTTTAAATGTGATTGACTTAGGAATGCAACCGTTAAAGGGAATTTCTGAACCTGTACGGCTGTACAAATTAATTTTTTGATACTCTGATTTTCACCTATAAATTAACAATGACCTATGAAAGATTATCAATATCAAGTGGGAGGGAGCCTGCCTGCAAACGCCCCAACTTATGTCACTCGAAAGGCGGATGAAGAACTTTATCAAGCTTTAAAAGCCGGAGAATTTTGCTATGTTCTCAATGCCCGACAAATGGGAAAATCATCACTGCGAGTGCGGACAATGCAGCGGTTACAAGCAGAGGGAATCGCCTGTAGTAGCATTGATATCACAGAAATTGGCACTTCCGATATTACGCCAGAAGAGTGGTATGCAGGTGTGATCGATAGTATCGTCAGCCGATTAAATTTGTATGAATTTTTTGATTTAGATGAATGGTGGGAGCAGAATAAATTACTATCTAATGTTAAACGATTTAGTAAATTTATTGAAGAAGTATTACTCAAAAATATCTCAGCAAATATAGTAATTTTTGTCGATGAATCGGACAGCTTAATTAGCTTAAATTTTAAAATAGAAGATTTCTTTGCTGTAATTCGTGATTGCTATAATAATCGAGCTGATAAACCCGACTATCGTCGATTAACATTTACAATGTTAGGGGTGGCAACTCCCTCAGATTTAATTCAAGACAAGCGGCGCACTCCTTTTAATATTGGTCGAGGGATAGAGTTGACGGGGTTTCAATTAGCAGAAGCGCAACCTTTGGCAGTTGGGTTAGAGACTCAAGCAGAAAATTCGCAAGCATTGTTAGAAGTGGTGTTATATTGGACAGGAGGACAGCCGTTTTTAACGCAAAAAGTTTGTAAATTGCTGCTCAGTCATGCCAACTCTGCATCCATGCAATATACCGCTGAGTGGGTAGGAAATTTAGTTCGACAAAAGGTGATTGAGTATTGGGAAGGACAGGATGAACCAGAACATTTAAAGACGATTCGCGATCGCTTTTTACGCAGCGAACAACGGGCCAGTAGGTTATTGGGACTATATCAGCAAATTTTGCAGCACAATGAGATAGGGACTGATGATAGTCCCGAACAAATGGAATTACGATTAACTGGCTTGGTGGTTAAGCAGTCTGGCAAAATTAAAGTTTATAACCGGATTTATCAATCGGTTTTTAACCTGGATTGGGTGGAAAAACAATTAGCGGAACTCCGCCCTTACAGCGAAAGTTTTAAAGCTTGGATAGAGTCTGATTGCCAAGATGAATCGCGACTGTTGCGGGGCCAAGCCTTCCAAGATGCTCAAACTTGGACCGCAGATAAAAGTTTGAGCGATTTGGATTATCAGTTTTTAAATGCCAGTCGGGAAGTCCAACAACGGGAAGTTGAACGAGAGTTAGAAGCACAAAAACAAGCGAATAAAATTTTGACTCAAGCAAATCAGACGCTAATTAAAGCAGAGCAATTGGCCACCTATAAAGTCACTCAAGCCCAGAATTTAGCAAATGTCATCCAGGAAACTGCTTTTTCTAATGAATCATTTCGTTCAGGACAGATATTCCAAGCACTGTTGGAAGCATTAAAGGCAGGGCAAGCATTCAAACAACTAGATTCTTCAGCCGAGACGACAAAACAGATTAGAGGACGAGTGATAGCTGCGCTGCAACAAGCAGTGTCCGTAGTAAAAGAGCGCAATCATTTGGAAGGGCATAGCAATTCTGTAAATAGCGTCGCCTTTAGTCCAGATGGCAAGAGATTGGCTTCTGCAAGCTTTGACAACACCATCAAACTGTGGCACCTGGAAACCCAAAAACCCATCGCTACCCTCACCGGGCATAGCAGTTCTGTCAGAAGCGTCGCCTTTAGTCCAGATGGCAAGATATTGGCTTCCACTAGCGCTGACAAAACCATCAAATTATGGAACTTGCAAACCGCAAAAGCCATTGCTACCCTCAGAGGGCATAGCGATAAGGTTATGAGCGTCGCTTTTAGTCCAGATGGCAAGATATTGGCTTCTGCTAGCGCTGACAAGACCATCAAACTGTGGCACCTGCAAAGCAAAAAACCCATCGCTACCCTCACCGAGCATAGCAATGAGGTCTCTGGCGTCGCCTTTAGTCCTGATGGCAAAACTTTGGCTTTTGCAAGCAGTGACAACACCATCAAACTGTGGCACCTGGAAAGCCAAAAACCCATCGCTACCCTCAGCGGGCATAAAAATTGGGTCTATAGCGTCGCCTTTAGTCCTGATAGCAAGACATTGGCTTCTGCAAGCCGTGACAACACCATCAAACTGTGGCACCTGGAAAGCCAAAAACTCATCACTACCCTCACCGGACATAGCAATGAGGTCTCTAGCGTCGCCTTTAGTTCTGATGGCTTGACTTTGGCATCTGCAAGTAGTGACAACACCATCAAACTGTGGCACCTGGAAAGCCAAAAACCCATCGCTACCCTCAGCGGGCATATCAATTCGGCCTTGAGCGTCACCTTTAGTCCTGATGGCAAAACTTTGGCTTCTGCAAGCAGTGACAACACCATCAAACTGTGGCACCTGGAAAGCCCAAAATCCATCGCTACCCTCACCGGGCATAGCAATTGGGTCTATAGCGTCGCCTTTAGTCCCGATGGAAAGACATTGGCTTCTGCTAGCAGTGACAACACCATCAAACTGTGGCATCTGCAAACCCAAGAACTTATCGCTACCCTCACCGGGCATAGCAATTGGGTCTGGAGCGTCGCCTTTAGTCCCGATGGCAAGACATTGGCTTCTGCAAGCAGTGACAACATCATCAAACTGTGGCACCTCGAAAGCCAAGAACTTATCGCTACCCTCACCGGGCATAGCAATTCGGTTTTGAGCGTTGCCTTTACTCCAGATGGCAAAACTTTGGCTTCTGCAAGCGGTGACCACACCATCAAACTGTGGCACCTCGAAAGCCAAGAACTTATCGCTACCCTCACCGGGCATAGCAATTGGGTCAGAAGCGTCGCCTTTAGTCCCGATGGCTTGACTTTGGCATCTGCAAGCTTTGACAACACCATCAAATTGTGGCAACTGCAAACCCAAAAACCCATTGCTACCCTCACCGGGCATAGCAATCTGGTCAGAAGCGTCGCCTTTAGTCCCGATGGCTTGACTTTGGCTTCTGCAAGCTTTGATAACACCATCAAACTGTGGCACCTGCAAACCCAAAAACCCATTGCTACCCTCACCGGGCATAGCAATCCGGTCTTGAGCGTCGCCTTTAGTCCCGATGGCTTGACTTTGGCTTCTGCAAGCCGTGACAACACCATCAAATTGTGGAACCTGCAAACCCAAAAACCCATCGCTACTCTCACCGGGCATAGCAATGAGGTTTGGAGCGTCGCCTTTAGTCCCGATGGCCAGACCTTGGCTTCTGCAAGCTTTGACAACACCATCAAACTGTGGATTTGGGATGTGGATAAACTAATGGCATTAGGTTGCAATTGGATTAGCGATTATCTCAGAACCAATCCGAAAGTAACAGCAGAGGATAAACAGATGTGTGCTGATTACCTTAACAAAGAGTCAATCAAATAGGAGTTACGCAAAAACAGCCAACCAGCAAGATGTTCGCACTACATTTTTTTACCACCACTTCCACTTGTTCCGTTGTCCATTTCTCACTCGCATCAGTCACAACCCTAATATTTCGCTGCGACGAATCTTCATCCACAACCGGCACCAGCATCGGATTATTAAATCTTGCTATTTAATTTTCACTTTTGTAGTTAGGCGAGGTTTGGGGAGGTCAAAAGGCGGTAGGTGCTAACTCTGAGGGATATTACACTGATGTCCCTTTGAATATAAAGTGTAAAACTCCTGAAGTGCTGACATTTTTTCTCTCAATCTAGATATCTCTACATCCAAGGGAGGAAGTAGTTTCTCAAGGTGGCGAACCTCACTAAACCACAGTCGTAACTCGGGTTTGAGAGTCGCATAGAGCGTTTCGGGACAGGAGAGTAATATTGCTGTTATTATCTCTGCTACGAATGGCTGTTGCGGCCACTTCCCTACAACAGACATTGCATCCCCCTCATCGCTTGACAAGCATTGGTGAACAATATCAAACAGTGAATTTAACTCAATAGCTGCCCGTAATTTCTCAAGTGTCTCTGCCGTCTCTGACGAGGTATGCACCATAGTTGTGAATTCAACAGGCAAATGGTGCAGGATGGTACTGACAACTGAAGCAATGGAATCAGGTTGCTCTTTTCTCAGAATATCTGGGAGTATTTCTGTAAAGTAAGGAGCAACACTACGCCACTGATGTAAATCACAAGCAACATGAAAGAAGGTTTCTGGCAACCTTTCACTCTTCTGCAATAAAATATAACCTCGACATTGATTAGTGACCGGATCGAGAGCTTCAAACGCTTGCCATAACAAAGGCAGAGAAACCCAGTGAGGTGGATATTTGAAACGGGCAACATCCAGCAGAAGAACTAGATCCCGCTTTGGATGATAGCCACCAATTGGTGAAAAGTGACCATCACCCGTTTGTCCCAATACCTTTCGGCTGTAGGAAACAACTAGATGAATATCACCTGACGCCGCACTCACCTCCTCAACTGCTTGCCGAAAGTTTTCCAAGCTGCTTTGGTGGTAACGATTAGGTTTTACAACAGCACCGTTGCAACGTGCGAGACAGACAAACTCATCAAAGGTGATACCGTTTTCTTTAATGACTGAAAGAGGTAAGCAACAGTCTAAAAATTCTTCTCCATACCATCTCCACACCCCTTTCCAAATGCGACCCGGATCGATGGATAAGGCATTAAGAACAACAACTAAACTACCCAATCCACAAAAAGCGGGTTCTGCTTGAGTATGAAACTGTTCCGCTAGAGCAAAATACCCTTCCATACCTCCCAATGCCAACGCTTCTCGAAATATTTGCTTTCCCTCTACGGAGGAAAAGGCAATAGCAGAATCGGGGAGTGAACGACGATAAAACCCTTGAGCAGACATTGAGTGTTTTAACCCTTATTGCTTATGGTGCTAATAAATATTATGCAACATCGTCACATTGATAATGATGAATGCACTTATTTACTATTTTTTTCAATCTTAGCAATAAAACGCTGCGAAGGTTTGACTTTCGGGGTGCAAATTTAAAAAAGGTGACCCTTTGCGACGGACGGCTAGACATCAAGCTGATGAAACAATTCGGCAATTTACCACAGATTGAGCGGTAGAAAGCTCCGCTAAATCAAGCTTTTGTTAATAGCCTCACTCACGCGCTCGATGTTTGAGAAAAGTCGGTTTAAGAGTTGCAATCAATCAAATTTAAGCGGGTGATTTTGATTGGCACTGAGGTGGTCGATGCTCCGGGGATGTATATAGAGGTGGCTGATAACGACATGGCACTTAGCAAATATCTCACAGCGCCACTTTCTGCTCCCTGGTTGGCAGAACCAGCCATCTCGTCAATAATTACTCTCAGCTATCGGATAATTGTAGAGCAGCACAAAGGATAGTTCAAGTGTTTTTTGCTACCTGATAAAGGTACGACATTTCGGATAGAACTTCGGCTGCATCACAGTTAATTAATAGTATTTACAGTTGGGTGGGAGCGGGTTTTTGAAATTGTTAGTTTTAGTCTGAGATTGTTGGTGAAGCCGCCCCTACAGTGAATGCCAAATATTTGTCAACTGAGTTCGGCAATGAGCCGAGAATTGATTTCGCTGCTAATTTTGTACTCGCACTGCTGTTGCAGCGGACACTCGCCGCAGCGGGGGTTTCTTGCAGTGCAAACTGCCGCCCCAAAGTCCAGCATTCCTAAATTCCACGGCCCGACTTGCTGTTTGGGAGCAACTCGTTCTGCGGCTTGCCAAAGTTCGAGCGATCGCGATTTTACTTTACCGCCGTCAATCCCAAAAAAACGCTGCAAAATCCGAGCAACATTCGTATCGAGCACCGCTTTTGGCTGTCCGAAAGCATTAGCGCAAACCGATCGCGCAATGTACTTGCCAACTCCGGGAAGTTCCAGCAACTGAGCTTCGGTGCGGGGAACATTTCCCTGATAATTTTCTAAGATAACCAGTACCGATTCTCGCAGCTTTTGCGCCCGAAACAAAAGACCCAAAGGCTGCAACAAACTAGCAACTTCCTCCGCAGGCGCGGCCGCTAGATCGGAGAGATTCGGATATCGATCGACAAATTCTTGATAAATCGGAGCCACTGTAGCAGCAGTAGTTTTTTGCAGCAGGAACTCAGCCACTAAAATCGCGTAGGGGTCGCAGGTACGCCGCCAAGGAAAATCCCGGAAATTCTGCTGGGCCCAAGTTTTGAGCCGGCGGCGGAACCACCGGACTTTGGCTGCATTCAAAGGCTTTGACCCAGGCTCGCAATCAGAATCAAAAACAACGGCATTTATTGCAGGCATTTGATTGGCACTTTGAGAAACTGTCAATTTTATATTTATATAATAGCAGATTTAAATAATGTGTGAGCTTCTCTTTTTCTGCTTTTTTCTCTTGACCTCAATAGCGTTCTCTGCGTTTAGTAAAAAAATATTATTAACCACCAGCCAGACCCGGAAACCGAGAAAAGATTGGGATTTCAAATATTTTAAAAATGTAAAATTTTGTATAGCAAACAACAGAAATTATAGAAAATAGACGATAGTTGATGTTCAAGAGATTTCAAGCCTCCGCGAAAACAATTTTTAATCAGGTAATAACATGGTAGTAGCAGCACCTGTTCAATCCGGCAGTCAGTCGATTTTTCAAACTCGCTATGAGAACTTTATCGGCGGCAAGTGGGTGCCACCGGTGAAAGGAAAATACTCGGAAAACCTGTCTCCAATTACAGGAAAATCAATTTGTCAAGTCCCCCGATCGAGCGCGGAGGATGTAGAATTGGCACTAGATGCCGCCCACGCCGCGAAAGACAAGTGGGGTAAGACTTCCCCAGCAGACAGGGCGCGGGTTTTACACAAAATAGCCGATCGCATCGAAGAAAACCTCGATCGCCTCGCCATCGCCGAAACCTGGGACAACGGCAAACCAATTCGCGAAACCCGCCTCGCAGACATACCGCTGGCGATCGACCATTTCCGCTACTTCGCAAGCTGCATCCGAGCTCAAGAAGGATCGATCGGCGAACTCGACGGAACCACCGTCGCCTACCACTTCCACGAACCCCTAGGCGTCATCGGACAAATCATCCCCTGGAACTTCCCGATATTAATGGCCGCCTGGAAACTCGCCCCAGCCCTCGCCGCCGGAAACTGCGTCGTCCTCAAACCAGCAGGCCCCACCCCCGCCTCAATCTTGGTACTGATGGAAATCATCGCCGACTTAGTACCAGACGGCGCAATCAACGTCATTAACGGGCCCGGCGCCGAAATCGGCAAAACCCTCGCCACCAGTCCCCGGATTGCCAAAGTCGCCTTCACCGGCGAAACCACCACCGGCAGGCTAATCATGCAATACGCCTCCCAAAATGTCATTCCCGTCACCCTAGAACTAGGCGGCAAATCTCCCAACATTTTCTTTGAAGATATCTGCGCCCAAGATGATGAATTCCTCGACAAAGCTGTCGAAGGATTTGTGATGTTCGCGTTCAATCAAGGCGAAGTGTGCACCTGTCCCTCCCGCGCCTTAATTCAGGAGTCAATCTACGATCGATTCATGGAAAGGGCGATCGATCGCATCCGTCAAATCAAACAAGACAACCCCTTAGATCCGACAACCGCCCTCGGTGCCCAAGTCTCCATCAACCAGATGGAAAAAATCGCCGAATACGTCAAAATCGGTCACGCCGAAGGCGCAGAATGTCTAATTGGTGGCGAAAGAAACATCTTATCCGGCGACTTGCAAGACGGGTATTATTTTCAGCCGACAGTCTTCAAAGGAAACAACAAAATGCGAATTTTCCAAGAAGAAATCTTCGGCCCAGTATTAGCAGTCACCACCTTCCAAGACGAAGCCGAAGCATTAGAAATTGCCAACGATACCCTCTACGGTTTAGGTGCAGGAGTGTGGACTCGCGACATCAACACCGCCTACCGCATCGGCCGCGCCGTTCAAGCCGGTCGCGTATGGACCAATTGCTATCACCTATATCCAGCCCACGCAGCATTCGGCGGCTACAAATCATCTGGAATCGGCCGCGAAAATCACAAAATGATGTTAGGTCACTACCAGCAAACTAAGAATTTGTTAGTCAGCTACAGCCCCAAAGCTTTAGGCTTTTTCTAAGGTTTTAGTCATTGGGAAGGAAACAGGAAGAAGGACAAACTTCAGTGATTGGCGAACTCCTTCTTTCTCTCTTTCCTCTCCTTCTGTGCGCCCTCTGCGGTTCATTAAAAAAAATTATTCACAAACGAAATAAAAGTGCTACACAAAGAGACTGCAATGGAAACGATCGCAAAAGTCACCGCAACAGAAGCCGCTTTAAAATTAATTAACCATCTCAAAAGTCAACACGGAGAATTGATGTTTCACCAATCCGGCGGCTGCTGCGACGGTAGTTCCCCCATGTGCTACCCCAACGGGGAATTGATCGTCGGTAATGGTGACGTATTACTCGGCGAAATAGGCGGTTGCCCCTTTTATATTGCAGCGCAGCAATACAAAAATTGGCAGCACACGCAGTTAATTATAGACGTAGCATCCGGGCCCGGAGGCAGCGATTTTTCCCTGGAAGGGCCGGATGGAGAGCGTTTTATTACTCGTTCCCGTTTGTTTGTCAATGCTGAGTAATTAGTTCTTGAAAACGCGAGATATGTTAGATTGCCGACTTTTTAAAGAAGTCGGCAATCGGGGTATTTTTTATGCGGACTTACTTATATACGCATTTCCTCAATAAATGCAATGCTGTCAAAAATGCCATCTTTAAAAATTTGAGTGCTACGAACTCGGTGATTGTCTGCCACTAAAGTGATTGTTTCCACAAAAGTAATCAGTGCGTTACCCTCAGTTTTTGTTGACCGCATGCAGATAATGTCCTGACCCGCATCCCACACGACCCCCGAAAAATCAGCATTACTGCTAGAAAATAATTTCATCATCCGATTTTCATATTCACCTTGAAAATTGAGCTGAATGCGAGAACCATCTGAGTATTCATAGTTGTTAACTTGTCGGTGGTGACTCCCCTCAATCCCTATGCTTATAGTACACAAAAAGCTGCGAAAAAAATGTCCGCGAGTATCAGTCTTAATAAATTCGCCTTTCCAAGTACCAATATGACGTGTGAAAATTTCCGGTACTTTCTCTAAATCAGGAGAGTTTAGAGGGTTGACGGTATCTTCATGAATTCCCAAATCGTTATTCATTAATTAGTCTCCGGTTTATCTAAAAAAATTGTCCAAACTTAAAAGCGCTTTTTTGTGGGTGAGGGCGTTTTTTTAACCTGTCTGTACCCTTTAAAGTTATTGGCGAACCCGCCCTACAGGATGATTGGAATTTGGCTAACGGCGACCTATTTTTAAACTCATTTCGCGGCTAGTGCGTTGATATTCGTGGACAATAGGTAATCTTTCAGCTTGAAAATTTTCTAGCGCTTCGGCAATATTAGCACTATCTCTGAGATGTTGTGCTAAACACAAACCATCTTCCCAACCGGAAGTCATACCTCTAGCGCGTGTGGAGCTTTTCGCGTGGGCCGCATCTCCAATTAAGATAACACGGCCATCATAGATTTTGGGTAGGGGGTCAATGTCATAGGAAAAACGACAGACAATATTTTCCACAGGGGTTGATTCAATCACTTTTCGAGCATCCTCTGGGAGTTTTGCTAGTTCTTGGGGAGGAATGGTAATATTATTAGGTTGTAGTTTCCCTACTTCGGAGTCTGCCCGATCTTTTTCAATAAAGAAACCCCAATGAGTGCGACCTCCACCAATGTGAAAGAAGTTGGCATAAATTCCCCTACCGCGTACATAAACAAAAAAGTTTCCTTCTGGACAGAAGCTGCGATCTTCGACAATTCCTCGCCAGACGATATCGCCTAAATAGAATAGTTCAACGCCTGGAACTATATACTGACGAACTTTTGAGACGATTCCATCGGCACCAATTAAAAGATCGCCTTCCCATTTACTGCCATCTTTAAAGTGGGCGATCGCACTGTGTTCGGTTTGGGCGATCGATGCTAATTCTGCATTAAAATGAATACACTCAGGCGGTAACTCGTCGAGGAGTGCTTCTAGAATAGCTTTGCGGTGTACCAGCATTCCTGGGAGTTCATTTTCTTCATAAGTGACGGGTTCAGAATTGATGACACCGCCGCGGAGGTTGCGAAACTCGAATAATTTAACCGGATCGCCTGAGTTAATAATTTTCTGGCTAATTTGAGGGTTTCCTTTATGCAGCGCTTCCATACCTGCTTGTACGATCAGGATACCACAGCCATCGGTGCGCGGATGGGGTGCTTTTTCAAACAAGTCAACTTGAAACCCTTGTTGAATCAGCAGAATTGCTAGATAAGCTCCTGATGTTCCTGTGCCGATAATACCTATCCTGCTTTGGGTCGAAACCATTTGTGCTTCTCCTGATTTAAGATTGCCGATCGGTTCTCAACTATTATTGTAATTAAGGAAAATCTAATTTGCGCGATCGCCCAATTGCGGATTTAGTTTATGTTGATAGCGACAGGTTTCAAGCTGTCGCTAAAATCAGTATCTAAGCTGATGCAGGATTAATGTTTAATTGATGACTTCAAAATTCACGCGCTCAAAACTTAAGACTACTTTAAGCTTGAGTATTTTTAATTAGAGCCACTTCAATTTTGTCACCAGCCTTTTGACTGACTTGGGCGCGCAAACCTGGTCCAAAAAAAGTAGCTATTTTGTCTTGCTTTTCTTCCCAGACTTCGATCGGCATTAGCGGCGAATAAAACTCTAGAATTAACCCATAAGCACCATCAACATTAACTTCCCGCAACCCTTGCAGGAGCGGCCGTTCCTCGTCTGTCGGGGCCAGGCCCAGGCGCTCCAAAGCATCATCTAAGTGCGCTTGTTGGCCGTAGCGAAATCGAGTGACATCTTTGCGGACTTGGTTTTGAGTATCTGTGGCCTGACTTTCTCGCAGCAGGAGAACTTCAGCAGAGGTAGGTTCGGTGAAATCCACTGGTTCGAGTTCGGCCGCTTTCAAGGCCAAACCTCCCAGCAACAGCGGAATTCCATAAAAAAAACCGGCTAGGTTCAGGGTAGGTCTGTCTGTGAAGTAGGCTCCGAAACCGACTGCTGCTATAATACCGCCAACAACTAAGGCTAGGTTTGCTAAAGAAATTTTGCGTAACATATTAGTGAGGTAAGTAGTCGGACAGAAATAATATACTTTAATTATTATCTGTCAAAAAGTCTTGAATAAATTTAGTTTTTTTGCCAAAAGACCTGCAAAAACTGCTAGCATCTATGAGCGCGGGAGCGGTGTGCATCCACAGTCTTGTCTCTAGGTTCAGAAGCTTATCCTGCCGGACTCGCCCGGGCACGCCATCGGTAAATATCCGTGTTAATTGCGCGGCGTTGGTTCCAGAAGGCAATCGAGATCGGCAGTATCATCAAAGTATACAGAGTGGCGATCGCGATCGACACTCTTGCCCTTTCAACCATTTTTCGGACATGATTAAAGACGAAGACAAACAAACTGCTGGAGCAAACAAGGCGGTTTTGGAGCAGATTAACTCGCTCAAACGCGAAGATGAAAGGCTTTATAATATCTTAGCGATCGATGTCTGGGCCCTAGCCAAGACGATGGATGAATATCAACCGGGATTTTGGGCTGCTTTTATGAAAAACCGGGAGAAGGCCCTGAAGCGATTTTTAGCTGGAATGATGAAAAATAAACCCGCAGATAGCAAACGTCCGCCTTTTTTACGCTAAAATGTGGCTGGAGTTTGGCTGAAGTTTTGATGTACAATCAAACTATAACACAGACCAAAAAACCCTGAGCAGGTTCATCACTTCCCAGATAAAAACAGTGAAGGATTTGCCCAAAAAGGTATGTCGGTGAATTAAGAATCTCCGTCTGTTCGCAGGGGGGAGTGTCAAATATTTTTGTTAATAGTAGCAAAGGCAAAAAACCATGGATGCACAAACAATCAAAGAGCGCGTAGCAGAGATCGAGAGCAAGCGGGAATCTCTCGTGCGGCTGTTAGATCGATCGGACTTGGGAGCCCTGAGAATAGATGTGAGTCAGGCGATCGAAGAAATTGACGATCTCTTAGAAGAATTCAAGCGTACTTTTAACAGTTAAGTCGTCAGTAGTCAGTAGTCATTAGTCATTAGTTGTCGCGCATTTAATTTGAATAGTTATGTTAGTGAAAATCGTGTGGGGTGGGCATCTTGACCGCCCAAAAAGTCAAAATTAAATGCAGTACAGCTTAATAGCTAACAAAAACCGAACCCTGCTAACTGCAAATTTGACAACTGACAACTACTGACTACTAACTAATGACTAATGACTAATAACTAATTCATCACCATATCCATCAAAATTTGCTGAGAACTCACTTCCGGGCAATTAGCAGGCGGCCGCCGCTGAGAGTAGTGTCCTCCCGGCTGCAAATCCCAAGCTTGGCGGTTGTCAGCCAGCATTACACCCAAAATTTCTTGCAATTCCTTAGCAATTGTCGGGTCTTCCACCTGAACGATCGCTTCAACCCGTCTTGTGAGATTGCGCTGCATCCAGTCAGCAGAACCAATATACACCTCTTCGTCGCCACCGTTAAAAAAATAAAACATCCGAGAATGCTCTAAAAAGCGGCCGATAATACTGATAACTCGGATATTTTCGCTAACACCTTCAACGCCGGGACGCAAACAGCAAATCCCCCGAATAATCAAATCAATTTTAACTCCCGCTTGCGAAGCTTCGTACAAAGCAACAATGATTTGAGGGTCAACTAAAGCGTTCATTTTAGCGACAATGCGGCCACAGCTACCGCTGCCGCCTTCAGTCTGCAAGCGGCAAAATTCTGCCTCGCGGCGGATTAAAGCTAAAAATCGATCGCGCATATTGACAGGCGCCACCAATAATTTGCGATAAGATACCTGCCGGGAATAACCAGTCAAATAATTAAACAAATCCGCCAAATCCGAGCCCAAATCCTCGCGACAACTCAACAAACCCACATCGGTATACAGTCCGGCTGTTTTGGGATTGTAATTGCCGGTGCCGATGTGGACGTAGCGGCGGATGTACCCGTCCTCGCGACGCACTACCATCACAATTTTGGTGTGGGTTTTGAGTCCCACCAAACCGTAAACTACGTGGACTCCAGCTTGTTCTAACTTGCGAGCCCAATTAATATTATTTTCTTCGTCAAACCTAGCTTTGAGCTCTACTAAAACGGCTACCTGCTTGCCGTTTTCCGCTGCTTGAATTAAGGCGCTGACGATCGGCGAATCTCCAGAAGTGCGATATAAAGTCATCTTAATTGCTAAAACGGAGCGATCGTGCGCCGCCTCAGTAATAAACCGCTGTACCGTCGCAGCAAACGAGTGATAGGGATGGTGCAGCATCAAATCCCCCTGCCGGATGGTGGTGAAAATATCCTCGCCCTCTTCAGCATCCAACCTCGATTTGTCTAAAATCCTTGCCGATTCCGAGTTCCGCAAGCGCGGCGGCACAACCGGAGTCCAAGGCGGGTCTTTCAGTTCCGGCACCGGCAACCCCACAAAAGACATCAAATCCTTGAGGCCTAGCAGCCCCTCTACGACGTAAACATCTTGCTCACCGAGATCCAGCTCCTCCATCAGCATATCTCGCAGCGCAGGCGGCATAATCGCTTGAATTTCCATCCGCACCGCAGAACCTCCAAACCGGCGCTTGCGGAGCTCCTGTTCTATTGCCAGCAGCAAATCCTCTGCCTCATCTTCCTCCACCGTCAAATCGGAATTGCGAGTAATGCGAAACGGGTGATATTCCTCAACGTCCATCCCCGGAAACAAAGCTTCTAAATTGTGGGCAATCACCTGTTCGAGGGGCACGCCAGTCCAAACAGGAGATTTACCCCTCTGCTGCCACTGCAAATCCCCCGGTAGTGGCAAAAACCTCGGCAAAACCTGCGGTACTTTGACGCGGGCAAATAATTCTTCCCGCGTGTCGGGGTCTCTGACTACTACTGCTAGATTGAGGCTGAGATTGGAAAGGTAGGGGAATGGGTGGCTGGGGTCAACTGCTAGGGGAGTGAGTACGGGAAATACTTGTTCTTTGAAGTAGCGGTGCAAGTAATTGCGCTGTTCTTGATTGAGGTCAATGTAGTCGAGAATGTAGATTTCGCTTGCTGCTAGTTTCGGCCGCAGGGTCTGCTCAAAATAGGAGTGCTGCTGAGTAACCATTGGCAAAAGCCGCTTGTTAATGGCATCTAGCTGTTGTTGGGGCGTGCTGCCGTCGGAGGTCAATTTGCTGACTTTTGCGTGTACTTGTTGTTTGAGGGCGCCCACGCGCACCATAAAATATTCGTCTAGGTTGGAGCTAAAAATAGCGAGAAATTTAAGTCTTTCTAGGAGGGGCGTGCGGGGGTCGAGGGCTTCGTGGAGCACCCGGTTGTTGAATTCTAGCCAGCTTTGTTCTCGGTTGAAGTAATATTGAGGATCGCTGAGGTTGATTTCAGTGTAGGTTTTGGCGGGGGTCTTTTTTGGCTTGGGCATGGTTTGAGGGACTCTTTGGGAGGCTCGGTGATGGCATCTCTAGAAATAGTATTGTAGGTTAAAGGATTTGTTCGCATCTGCTTTTGGTCGATCGTGCGTTCTTGTAATACCTGTAGGGAAACGGCATTGCCCTGTCCGACCCCTGGATTGCGAACCCATCCCTCCCATCCAATTCTGTACCGCATTCGGCAAGTCCTCTTGATTTGGCGGAAAACCTGTTAACGGCAATTCCAGCGGTGGGTTAAGCGTGCCATGCTTGATAAAATTCTGGGTAAGTCATATTTTCGGCACACTCCCAGATGACTTCGTGACATCTTTCATTCCGACCAAAATCATTTTTGTAGATTTCCGAAGTTAGGCGATTTTTCAAACCTGAGACTGCGGTGGCGAAGTGTTTACCTTTCATAATTTGCAGTAAGCTATCTGCCGGATCAAAAATAGAATATTCAGGGTGATAATTAGGAATCAACTCTATTAAAGTCGCGATCGCAACTGGATAATATTTCTCTATTTTCCCTAAGCTAAATGCCGATCGACACCGGGTATCTGGGTTAGCTGAGTTGCCGATTAAATCGACTAAAGTGGCGATCGCAACTGGGTGATTTTTGTCTATTTCTCCCAAATATTCTGCCGCTTGAAGCCGGGTCTGTTCATCACCTGAAGTGCGGATTAACTCGATGAAAGCGGCGATCGCCACTGGGTTATCTTTGCCGATTTTCTCTAATTTATTTCCCAATTCCCACAGATGATAGGCATTCTGAGAAGTGCCAAGCAACTCGACTAAAGCGGAGAGTGTAACTGGGTTATTGTTGTCTATTTTTCCTAAGCTTTCTGCCGCTTGAAGCCGGGTATATTCACTTTGAGAAGTACCGAGCAACTCCACTAAAGCGGAGATGGCCTCTGGGTTATTTTTGCCTATTGCCCCTAAGCTTTTTATCGCTTGACACCGGGTACTTTCAGCACCGGAATTGCGGATTAACTCGACTAAAGCGGCGATCGCAACTGGGTTATTTTTGCCTATTTTACCTAAGCTATCTGCCGCTGACCACCGGGTTCTTTCATTGGAATTGCGGCTTAACTCGACTAAAGCGCTGATTGCAACTGGGTTATCTTTATCTATTTTCCCCAAACATTCTGCGGCTCGCCACCGGGTAACTTGATTGCGGGAAGTGCGGATTAAATCGACTAAAGCAGCGATCGCAACTGGGTTATTTTTGCCGATTCTTGCTAATCTTGCTGCCGCTTGATAACGATTATCTTTAGGACGGTAGTTGCGGATTGAATCCAATAAAGTTTCGATCGCTACCGGGTTATTTTTGTCTATCCTACCTAAAATTTCTGCTGCTCGCCCTTGAGTAACTTTATTATCTGAAGTGCGGATTTACTCGACTAAAGCGGCGATCGCAACTGGATTATTTTTCCCTATTTTCACTAAGCTATATGCCAATATTATACAGGTAGGTACGTTATGCCGAGAGAAATGCGGGTAGAAATGGTTATCAACTGAATTGCGGATTAGTTCTACTAAAGCTGCAATCGCTTCTGGGCTATCTTTGCCTATTTTTCCCAAGCTATATGCCACTCGCTTCCAGGTCTTGTTCTCAACTGACTTGCGGAGTAACTCGACTAAAGTGGCGATCGCAACTGGGTGATTTTTTTCTATTTTCCCTAAGCTCTCTGCCGCTACACACCGGGTATGTTCATCTTGAGAAGTACCGATTAACTCGACTAAAGCGGAGATAGTTTCTGGGTGATATTTGCCTATTTCCCCTAAGCTTTTTGTCGCTCGCCTCCGGGTATATTCATCACCTGAATTGCGGATTAACTCGACTAAAGCGGAACCCGCCTTTTCCCGATCCGTCTCTTTCAGAACTTCCCTTGCTCTATCGACAATTGGATCTAGAAATGTCCGCCAATCCTGTTTTTGCTTATTAAAATAACCAAATCCCCAAATAACAATCTGCGACACAATCTCATCAGCAAGACTACAATCTTTAAACTCAGCAATCCCCGCAGCCGCTAGAAAATACGCCCGATATCCATAAAATTTATCCCACCTAACCTTAAACTTAACCAACGCCTTAATAAACGCTTCCTTCTCCTCTTTCCCTACTTCCTCCCGCCCCAACCACAGCAAAATCACCTCTTGCCACTGCTTCTCAAAAATGCGATACCTAGCATCAGGATGTTGCGGATTCTTAGGAATATGATTCAAGAAAAAGTGCCAATCCTCAACCGCCAACGCCGCAAAATATTCCTGAAATGTCGGATGGTAAAAAGCATAAATCCCCTCCGCCGTCTCCGCATCCCTCGCCACTAAATTCAGCCAACCCAAACGACAAGCTAACTCAAAATGGAATTCACCCATCACCCGATATGCCACACTTTCGGGCAACTGAAACCGGTCCGTTTCATTTAACATCCCTGAAAGTGCCAATTTCCCCAAAGCCGCATTCAATTCCTGCTGCTGAATCAAATTCAGGCGCGGTTTTTTGCACTGATACAAAGTAGTCACAAATAGCCGATAAAGCTTAGCCTTAGTATCCGGCAACTCCCCATCCAACGACTGCCAAGTGCCGCACAATAACGAACATCTCAGGGGATTTTTCACTAAATCTCGGATTCGCTCTTTTCCTGTTGCTGCTAATGCTTCCCGTAGCTGTTGAGAAAGCACCCCCCCAGCCCCCCTTGCTAAGGGGGGAGCAAGAGTTTCATCTTCTCTTGTCTGCTCCCCATCATCTCTTGTCCCCCCCCTTACCAAGGGGGGGTTAGGGGGGGTTCCAAACCATTTATCGATAAACATTTCCACCTGTTCGGGATAGGAAAACTCCAGAGTACGATAAGTATCAAAAGTATCCAACGCAGAGCCGATCGCATCCCAAACATTCTGCCGACAACTTAGCACAATTCGCGCCTTTTGAATACAGCCGCCAGTTCTAATTTGCTGCAGAATTTCCGCCAAAGGATTGCCATCTCCGACAGCCATCTCATCCGCCCCATCCAAAACCAACCACAGGCGCTCAGCATTAAACTGTCCTAAAAAATCATCCTTAATTTCTGCAGTCGCGTCAGCCTTCCCAATTCTCTTAATAGCCGCCAACAGCCAATTATCAAATAAATACGGCTCTAATTCCTTCCCCTGCAAATCCGCCAAGGATACCCAAATTACAATTGCCTCGGAAATGCCCGCCGCTACCCAATTCGCAATCTGCCGCAACAGCATTGTTTTCCCCGCGCCCGGTTCCCCAATAATTCCTAACCGCTTCCCATTGCTTTTAGGGCTACTTCCTTGCTGGATAACTTGCTCAAGAAACTCGCTGTGTTCAAATTTTTGGGTAACTTCTTTTTCCCGGTACAAATCCGAACCTTCCTCAGCCGCAACCTCCTCGCGTCGCTGAGTCACTTTCTGCCGTTCCACCAATCCCAGCGGCACATAAACATCATCTATTTCATGGTTGCCAAAAGTTAGCTGATTGCTACTAAGCCGCTGCTGTTCTTTATCCTCTAATATCTGCTGGCAAATAGCTTGCCAATCAATCGGCACGTAAACAATCCGGCTTTTTTCAACTATCTCCTCAAGCCAAGCATACATCTCTTGGGTTCTGCCATCAATCCGGGTTAAACTCTGCCCCGTAAAAATCTGAAAAGCTTTGTCATTGTCCTTGATTTCCCGAGCAAAGTATACAGATACCAAGGTAAACAATTCTTGCTCTAACTTAGTCTTGTAGGGTGCGACATCGCAATTTTCTAGGGCGACTTCCAGCAATTTTGGCTTGACTTCTTCAACCTGATTCTGTTTTAACTCATCTGCGGCAGTCAGCAGCCATTCTATCTCATCTAAACCTGCAATGGGAATCCCAGAGGAGACTGTTTCTTTATCAACCTGTTCTAACTCTAATTTGAGCTTTTCGAGCTTTCGTTTCAACCACTCAAAATCCCACCGCCTGTCTTGCAGCGCATAGGAAAAACTCTCTCGGTTAGCCGCATTTTTTGGATCGATTTCCTGTTTGCATTCTGATGCGATTTGTTGCTGAGCTTTCAGGAAAGAAGTTTTCAGCGCTTTTTCTAAATCGTGATTGACAAGTTTTCCGTTTCGTGATTTTTTTTTATTCCCGTCAAACAGAGGTGCTTGAGTGCATCATTGGCTTGAGTGCCCACTATCCCATCGAAAGCGACTTTCAGAAGACTTCCCAATATCGCAGCTTCTAGCATTTGACGGTTCTCCTAAATTCAGGCTGCAAGTGGGTTATTTCAATGATAGGCGATCGACTTTGGTTGCGAGCGATCGACCTATGCTGAAATCATCACATCAAAACTTCGATCGTCACATCAAAATTCGATCGCTAAAACATTGAATTTAGACAAAAAGTTCAACTATTTTTCGAGGATTACCACGAAATCCTCAATCATCACATCAAAAGTTCGAGCCAGCTTGTGGACTGCTGCAAAGTCAACCATTGCCATCCCCTGAGAACGGGCATAATTGCTAATCGTACTGTAGCCCACGCCCGATCGCTCCGCAACCTCTTTGAGCGTCCATCCCTTCTCGGCAGCCAACTCTCGAACCCGCAATCTGACTAAGCCTTTGCTCATATTTACTATTTACAAAATTTTGGATTTAGTATAATATATCAAAAAGCGATCGCCCCCGGTCTGCAAACTAAAGACGATCGCCAGTTAAAATTAATCCCGACAGATAATTTCTGTCGATCGCACTTAGCAGAGATAGATTTACCTACTACCACCAGATGCAACTACAATGATATCAGAAAATCAGCTAAGATCGTCAGCGATCGGCGCATCAAAAATTATTCACAAATCGTCGATCGTCAATCCGCGATCGAGATTTGTCACCGAAGAAACAGTGGCACTCCTGTTCAACATCTCACCCGAACAGATATACCGGATCGATTGCTGCCACAACGTGGTGTACGTTCATGCTAAAGGCCTCAGTCGATTTGTCAGCTACGCTGATTTCCCCCCAATCTTAGAAGTAAAACCGCCCTGTGCTCAAGATTTTGTCGCCTGGTACAAACGCTGGAAACGGACACAAGCACCAGATTTTTGGACTAAATTCTATACGTACAACTTCAAAACGGCTGTTTCAGTTGACAGCTTGCTTGAATGGGGTAAATTAGTTGCTACAGTTAAATCGGTAATTTCTGCCTCAGCGCTGCAACAGCTACGAGATGTTTACGCTCAAGAAAAAACATTGATGGAGAATTTTTAAAGCAGTAGGGGCGAGTAAACCCGCGATTGTTGGCCACCAGCAAGATCAATGTAAGGTGCGCTTCGGCGCACCCTACGAAATAGAGATTCTACTCAAAACTCTTCTTTACCTTCCAATCCCCACATATTGGAAACCAGCCGTTTCTAAAGCCTTCTTGTCTAGGAAATTGCGGCCATCAATCATCACCGGATGATTCATCAACTTCGCCATTTTATCGTAATCTAAATTGCGAAACTGTTCCCAGTCAGTCACCAACACCAAAGCATCGCAACCGTCGGCCAGTCTTTCCGGATCGGTTTCTACCAAAACTCCCGACAAACCGTGACGCATCCCAGTTTGAGAAACAATCGGATCGTAAGCTTTAACTTTCGCTCCCAACCGATTCAAATTCTCGATTAAATTTAGCGCTGGAGCATCTCGCAAATCGTCAGTATCCGGCTTGAAAGTTAAACCCAAAAGTCCGACTGTTTTACCTTTGAGAATCTTCAAAACTTGTTGCAACTTTTCAATAGCAATCAACCGCTGGCGTTCGTTAACTTCCACCGCCGCTTTCAGCAAATGCGCCTCGTAGCCGTAATCGTCAGCAGTGTGAACTAAAGCCGAGACATCTTTGGGGAAACAAGAACCGCCCCAACCAATGCCCGCTTGCAGAAACTTGTTGCCAATCCGCGAATCTAAGCCGATACCTCGGGCAACTTGACTAACATCTGCACCGACGCGATCGCAAATATTAGCAACTTCATTAATAAAGCTAATCTTCGTAGCCAAAAAAGCATTAGCTGCGTACTTAATCATCTCCGCTGAACTGATATCAGTCATCACCACCGGAACCTCGGGCAAAGACGGATTTTCTGCAAACTTGCGATCGACAATCGGCCGATATAACTGTAGCATCATATCCATAGCCCGCCGAGAGTTACTGCCGAGAACAATGCGATCGGGATTAAAAGTATCGAAAACAGCACAGCCCTCCCGCAAAAACTCCGGGTTGCTAACCACATCAAATACCACACCTTTTTTTGCCGCTACTTCCTCACCCGTAGCCACATCATTGGTTTGAGCTTTTTGACGTTCCGCCAAACCGTCGAGGACAATCCTCCGCACCCAGTCCCCGGAACCGATGGGAACCGTAGATTTATTGACAATTACTTTATAATCGCCGTCGAGGTGAGCTCCAATGCCGCGAGCAACCGCTTCCACGTAGCGAGTATCGCTTTCCCCAGTAGGCAAAGGAGGCGTCCCCACGGCAATAAACAAAATGTCTCCGTGAGCCACTCCTGCTGCTAAGTCCGAAGTAAATTCTAGATTGCCCGACGCAGATGCAGAGGACATTAATTCAGACAGTCCGGGTTCAAAAATAGGCGACTGTCCTGACTTCATTAATTTAACTTTTTCTTCGTTGTTGTCTACGCAAATCACGTGGTGGCCGATGTGGGCCAAGCAAGTGCCGGTGACTAAGCCAACATATCCTGTACCGATGACGCAAACATGCATACAAATGTCCTCAAAGTTAGTAAAAAAATCTGATGGCAATCGAGAATTGGGAATTGGCAATTGGGAATAAGGAAGATTTTTTCCCTGCCCCACTCTCCCCTTCTCTCAGTCTCTACTTTTGGTTTCCCTCGATGCGATCGCGGAAATCCTTTACAGTCAACTCTAAACCTTTATCCAGCGGCACAGTTGGCTCCCACCCCAACCAACTTTTAGCACGAGTAATATCCGGTTGTCGCTGTTTTGGATCGTCTTCCGGCAGCGGTTTAAAGATAATCTCTGCCCCTGGATTAATCATATTTTGAATTTTTTCTGCCAGTTCCAAAATAGTGTATTCGCCGGGATTTCCCAAATTCATCGGCCCTATTTGGTCGCTATTCATCAAACGAATAAATCCTTCCACCAAATCAGAAACGTAGCAAAAACTACGTGTTTGGGAACCGTCGCCGTATACAGTCAGCGGTTGGTTTCGCAAAGCTTGAGCAATAAAATTGCTCACTACTCTGCCGTCATTTTCCAACATCCGGGGACCGTAGGTATTGAAGATTCGCACAACTCGAATGTCTACCCCATTTTGACGGTGGTAATCAAAAGATAAGGTTTCAGCTACTCGTTTGCCTTCGTCATAACAACTGCGAATTCCTATACAATTAACGTTGCCGCGATAATCTTCTGTTTGCGGATGAACATCAGGATCTCCGTACACTTCGGAAGTGGAAGCGAGGAAGAATCTTGCTTTTACCCGTTTTGCCAATCCCAACATATTCATCGTGCCGATGACATTTGTTTTAATAGTCTTGACAGGGTTGTACTGATAGTGTATTGGGGAAGCAGGACAGGCCAGATGGTAAATCTGATCTACCTCTAACCGAATCGGTTCCGTGATGTCGTGGCGGATCAACTCAAAATAGGGGTTGTCCAGCCATTTAAGGATATTGCGTTTAGTCCCGGTGTAAAAATTATCCAGGCAGACTACCTCATGTCCTTGGGCCATTAAGCGATCGATTAGGTGAGAACCGAGGAAACCCGCACCGCCTGTGACTAAAATTCTCATTGTGGAAACTGCCGTTCTGTTTAGGGGTAGGACTGGTATACAAAAATTCAGTCGCTCGAATGAAACTTACTAATACAATAACAAAATAGCGATCGCCAATGTAAAGACTTATGCGTCACTTTTATAAAATCTTTAATTAACTTAGCATTGTCAAATACTTGGAAGAAAGTGCTATAATTCGCAAATGTTGGTAGCAATTTTTATTGAAGCTTTAATATTTCCGAAAAAACACTCTTGACATTAGTTATGTTATTTGTTAGTGGTTATTGGTTACTTGATGACTTCGCTTTGAGGTTGGGCGATGCCCTAGGCGATAGGTGCGCTTCACGGGCTTATTTGAAAAAACCCGGGTCGATTTATCTGAAAAGCAATATGAGAGAAATTATGTCGATTTCGGGAAAAGAATGTCTGCCACTTTCAACCCTGCGTGGCACTCGTTCAATTGGAATTTCTGGAGATTCCAGCCAGAACTAAATCAGGTTGATTGTCTAGCCTTTAGTTTTACAGTTTCTCAATAATTGAGCAAAGTTACGATCGGCTAAAGTTGTCTCGAAGGCGAAATCGGTGCCAGAGTCTGATAAAGTTCGCAGTTTTTGTATCATTAAGCGTCCTGCGAGAATATGCAACTGACTGTGGAGTGAATTAGGACATTCCGGCCGCGATCGCATCTGCATTGACATATTCAAAACATTCTCAAAAATTGGGTAATAATTTCCTAAAAACTGTAGTTTTACTTGTTGAACCGTTGGGTTCACCAATAATATAAAGATTCGGCAAAATAATATTAATGTTATCGCTGGGGTTGTTGCTTTAGTCTGTAAGGGCGATCGCGCTTCCTGATTTTAGTCGCTTCACGCTACCAATCTGTTGATTTGTGGCAAAATTTTAGTTACCGTTGTTATCGTTGATGTCTAGATTTTGTATTGATAATTCTGAAGGTAGCGGTACAGTTATTTGTAGGTATACACCAATTTGTATTTGATTGTTCTCAAAACTTATATTAGTTACATTAACTTTACTATTTTCAGATACACCGTCTTGAATAGGGAATTTAGCAGGTGGCTTAGTTTTATATCCAGCATCCTCAAGCCATTCAGCAATGTTTCTCCAGTTTTCTATTTTTTCAACGCCTTTACCCACCAGACTTTTGACGTACTTATATAAGGTAGCGCATAGGTCAGTTTCAACTCCCTTGGGGTTCTTTTGGCGTTTTTCCGCTATTTCTCCGGGACTATGACACCACAGAAGCCCCCGCAGGTGAAGCTTTTCCATTGGGGTGAGGCGTTTTCCCTTGGCTGAGGCCAGGTCTGCGTAGAGGTTTTCTAAGTCCCAGTGGTTTGCGGCTTCGATAAATTGCTCGTCGGCTGGCGGCATAGCGGAGTGGGGTGAAAATTCCTGATATAAGTCTAACACAATTACTGATGAGTGTAAGATAAAAGCTATGGTTAGTTAGATTATTATAAGTAGAATATCCCGATCTACGTGCAATGAGTCAAAATGACGAGAGAGCTAGCTTGAAGTAGCTAATAACTAGACTCATTGAGCATTGCTGAATCATTAGTTTTGAGGAAAATTTTATGATTTTTATAATCCCGATTATTTTGGGTGCTGCTGCTATAGCTGCTTCCGCTCTTGGCATTGGAGCTGGTATTGCAGGTGTTTCCGACATGAACGATGCAAAGAAAATGGGCAAAAGCGCTCAAGAACAGCATGAATGTGCTTGCAATCGTTTGAAAAACGAATGGGAATGCACTCAAAATCTTGCAGAAGAGTACGGTCAACTGCAACTAAATATCAAAATTCGTACAATTGGGCGATGGTAGTGCTTTTATGTAAAGGATAGAGGATAATAGCACTACCCCAATCTTTTGAGGAGTCTCATGATGAAACCCTAT
>NZ_JAUBQS010000070.1:0-32213 GCF_036701355.1 Microcoleus sp. Pol12B3 | reverse complement strand
ATATGAGGACGACCAGACATTGTAATTCTCTCCTTTACTTTTTACACAAGTCTATCACATCTTTAAAAAAATGGTATGAGAGGGCTTGGAAATCAGCACAGGTAATC
This sequence comes from Microcoleus sp. Pol12B3, assembly GCF_036701355.1. Lineage (NCBI taxonomy): Bacteria > Bacillati > Cyanobacteriota > Cyanophyceae > Oscillatoriales > Microcoleaceae > Microcoleus > Microcoleus sp. Pol12B3. Next base: position 32,106 of record NZ_JAUBQS010000070.1, on the reverse strand, counting down.
TGGACGATTTCATCACTGCTATGACGGCCCATCCCGTGGCTATACATTTGAGAGAGAATGTTTTGTCGGAACTCTTTGATGAACGGTTCCCATACTTCTGTCGGAGCATCAGGGAAGAGAATGTTCGCTACTACTTCTCTATAGTGTCGCCAGTTCTCTTCCATGTTGTAGCGAATGTGGATTCCTCCCCAGTAAGTGTTTTCTTTGAGCATCCGGCGGAATGCTAGGGAGAGCGATCGCTCTGTAGCACTCAAGCTTGTCTCAAAATCAATCCCTTCTTTTTGCTTGAGCATCTCGATGATTAAGCTGGCATCACCGATCAGTTTTCCTTGATAGTCAATAAACGGAACCTTACCCTTTGGGGCTAACTCCACATTGTCTGTTGTGACGATAACGGAGTTGTAAGACAGCTTTGCCATGCGAAGCCAAGTTTCAAGCTCCATACAGGCTGGGCTAATGCTGGGTAGCCCCCAGAGAGATGGTGAGGTGTACAACGTAATCATTTTTTTCAAACTCCTTATGCTGCTAAAACGGGTTCACGATGAATACTGGGTATTGAATTCTTCTGTGCCAGATAATTCTTGGCGGCTTCCGGTTCAAAGAACCATGAGGCTAAGCTGGGCGGATGGTTGAGACCTTGTAAGTAATCGGCGAGAATGTCTGAATTTTCAGCCATTGCCACCATTAGATCTTGCAGATGAGCTGGAGGTGTTAATACACAATCCGTAAAGGTGCGGCTGTGCTGAACGTAATTCCAAAATTCATCAAATACACGTTGCATCCAAGATGCATCGAAGCGTTGGTTACCATGTTCAATGATGCGTTGCTTCACTAGATGCGCCATTTTTGTGGCGTTATTCGCTCCCTGTCCAGTAACGGGATCGTGCAAGAGAGCTACATCACCAATACCCATCACCACTGCACCAGATGGCAAGTGACCAACGGGCTGACGCACGATCGGCGTAATTGCACCCTTGACCCAGGCTTGCTCATCCACCAATTCCAGATCTGCGATCGCCTCGTAATAGTCAGGTTTCAACTGCTGAATCACTTTTTTGCTGATTTCCAGCAATTCTTGACCGCTTTGAGCTTGAGAAAATCGATCCATCGCCTTACCAATGTAGGCTTCCAAAGCAAGTAAGGTACAAAGTTTGTCATTAGCGTAGAAAGGAAACTGAATGATTTCGCCAACATCCGGTAGAACCGTTGTCCCACCCGTATGCAAATCCTCTATATCTCCCTTCAATCCGGTCGTAATTAACGAAATAACGTAACGTTTTGGCTGGTCATGTTCTGATTTTTGGGCATCTCGTTTAAATAAAGTCGAGAAGGAACCTCTACCCGCAGTTATCACCACTAAGTCGTAAGTTTGAGCATACTCTTCCAAGTCTTCTGGTGTCGTGGCTTGAATCACCAGTTCACCCCCTCGTTTGACAAATTCCTGCATCCAGGCTGGGAACTTAAGGCGCTGATCGATTGCTTGCCAATGCTGTCGTAGATCGGAGGACAGAACTAAGGCTGTATTTCCTTCCGGGTCGCACACCTGGCTGCGAAATCGTACACCGTCAGAAAATTCGTCATCCCAAAAATTTAATCCTAGGTTACGTTCCAGTTGTAGTGCGTCTGGAAATAAGATTGGCGTTCCCATCGGTTTGCTATTCAGAATCGCTTCCGGGGTGCGATCGCTAAATAAAGTCACTGCATACCCTGCATCAAGCAAACCAATTCCTAAATGTAAACCAGCTTGACCCGCTCCAATAATTGCAATTTTTCGCATACTAAGCCTGACCTTTTAATTCTAAATGTGGTTGTTTAGCGAACTGGGTGAAAAAACTATTGCTGTTAGCTTTATTTTGGATTGTTGTGCGACTACAACCACCAATAAAGCCGTTTTCTTGAGCTTGTCTTATTTTTGGCTCTGGCTTTAACTCCCTCCGATCTTGAATTTTCTTGCTTATCCACCAAACTTAGAGGAGCATTAACAACATTCACCCAGTACACAGTCGAATTAGGATTTACAATAGATTTGCTTGAAGCTTTGGTAGGTTCTCTCGTACTTGTTCCATCCTGGATAGGCTTCTGTACCGAGGCAGATGATGCAACAGGAAGAGGAGATTGAACAGAAGCAGAGGTGGAATTGGAGTGAAACACATTAACATTCATTAGCTTTTCCTTGTGATTAAGTGCGTAAGTGGCATCAAATCGGTGATATGTGACAGATTACAACTAAGTCAAAACCCATCTATAAACTCCTAAGCAATCAACAAAGATAAACAACGAAGCTGCATAGAAAATCATGCTGCTATCTTGGTCTTGCAAACTGGCAACTAGAAGTTGACCTGAACTCATGGCTAAAAAGATAAATCCATATCCACTCATCGATGTATTTGAGGCCAGTAAAATTCCTCCAATTAACGCACAATAACTGCTAGATAGCTTTAAAAGCTTACTAGAGAATTTTGGTAACTTGAGATGTAGACTTAGAGAAGGCTTTCTGGATTTAGAGAGACGTGGTGAATTCATTGCTCTTTGATAGGAGACTATGTAAGTATTAAAGATTTCGCTAACTCTTCTTTTGCTTTAACACAACCGCTTCTTTGAGAAAGCTAACTGCGTTAACTAGCAATGCATACTTAATCCTCGATAAGCCACTGGCAGTAGACTTTAGAGTTTTTGTCAGTTAACCAACGAGCAACTAAGCGACTCTTACGGGACTTAGTAATTGGAGCTGGCACTGTGTTTAATGCCTGAGCATTACCAGTTGCAATCCTTGTTGCCAATAAAGTAGTAGCCATTTTTTGAGTTTTCCTTTGTAGAGTTTGGGTAAACAAGAAATAACAAGAACTTAAGCTGAGGGAGAGTTGCGGATTTCAGGTAAGAGATTCAGCGATCACTGAATGCTGCCTAATAGTCATTGCTTGCTTGATAGTTCCAGGCGTAAGGCGGTATGACACTTCAGCCAAGGGTACTTTTTGCCGTTGACAAAGCTACTTCTAAAGCTGGTATTCCCCAGCCGCTTTTTGAGTTAAAGGGCGAGGAGTCTTTGAGGCTTTCTTTGAAGAGTTTGCTGATTAAGTTATGGCTGGAACGTCGCTTTGTTCGTTGCGATTCACCCAATAAGTTATTCCTCGATAAATCAACTCATATGAGGTGGGTTTTACAGGAGTTTTTGTAATGGCATTTGGATCGACTCGATAGGTGTTTCCCCGATAAATTAACTCATAAGCTGAGTCACGGGTGGGAGTAGGTTGAGATGGATGACGCGCAGCAACGTTAGCAGGATTGTAATCGTAGGTAGTGCCGCGATAGATGAGTTTCATAAGTTATCTCCTAGTTGGTATCTCGTTGGTTTGGAGTTAAGCGCTTTGCTTAACTGTCCTTATCGTAGAGATTCCCCTTAGAAGAAACATCTGAAAAAAGTCTTGACTCATCTATCAACAAAAGAGATTAACCTCTGCTAACTTTCGTTAATCTACTAAGTAGATTTGCTTAAGTCTTTTGTTGATTGCAATAAGTGACTGTCCTCTAATCAAATGGAATACAAAGATTAAGCAGAAGAGAGAAGCCCTTGTTGCATTGCAACTTATCCCTCTTTTGTCACTCTTGGTAGAGAATTTTCCGGAACTGTTGATTTGTAGGGCTTTCATCTTGCGACTCCAAAATTATTGACAATCGCTAGAGGCTAGAGAGCGCAAGGCAAAAGCGTTTTTGTCTACCCAAAGTGACAAAAGAGGGATTAGATATACAAGAGTTTAATCAACAGTTTTTTGGCAGGTTGAACTTATTGCGAGGCGAAATAGCAGCGAAGTGATGAGGAGCATTAACTATTGAGAGCTGATGCGATCGAAGTTGCATAAATGGCTAACTGGGCTCGATTGCGGAGCGATAAGCGGTTCAGCAAATGGGTCACATAAGTCTTAACCGTTCCTTCGGCAAGGTGTAGCTCTGTAGCGATTTCGCGGTTGGTACAGCCTTGACCAATCAAGCGCAGTACATCTCGTTCTCTGGGAGGCAACTGAGTTAATTCTTCTGGTGCGGGTTGAGCCTCCACATTATCTGAAGCGGGAACGCTTGTCATTAGCCTTTCCATCAGCCCTGGAGCCATTTGGCTGTAGCCGCGATGCACCAAACGAATCGCTTCTGCCAGTTCAGGGGCTGGCATATCTTTGAGCAAATAGCCTTTCGCGCCTGCCCGCATCGACTGAGCAATGTCGCGATCTTCATCAAACGTACTCAGCACTAAAACTTTGGTGTCAGGAAACTGCTCAGTGATCAGTCGGGTAGCTTCTATGCCAGTCATCATAGGCATCCGGATATCCATCAGCACCACATCGGGCTGTAATGTGGCAACGAGAGCGAGAGCGACTTGACCATTCTCCGCAGACCCCACCACTTGGAGATCGGGTTCCTGGCTGAGCACTGCCTGTAGCCCTTGGCAAATCAAATTTTGATCGTCTACAAGTAATAAGCGAATCATTGCAGCACCTCTGATAAGGGGAGTTCAACCTTGATCTGACAACCTGCTGCCGGTTTCGCACTCAGGTGGAAATCGCCGTATAGGGCAGCAATCCGTTCTCGCATTCCTTGTAATCCAAACCCGGCCATTTTCTGCTCACAATTGAATCCCTTGCCATTATCCTCAATAGTGAGGCAAACCCGATCAGCTTTGCTGTCTGGGAGAGAATTGCCAGTTGTGACTAGCTGAATTTGCACTTTTGTGGCTTCTGCATACTTGGATATATTTGTCAATGCCTCTTGCACCACTCGGTAGAGGGTTTTAGACACGGGCGACGGGACACGCTCGGCTAGCTCGATGTGAGTTATGGGGGTGATGCCAGTAACTTGCCGAAACTCTTCTGCTAAATCCGCGATCGCTTCTTCTAAAGGTTGTTCGGCTTGTTCATCTGCCCGCAGCGCCCTCACGGATTGCCGCACCTCCTGCATGGCTGTTTTACCCAGTCGTTGCGCCTGAGTCAGAAAAGACAGGGCTTGAGCCAAGTCAGTGGGTAACAGGGTAGCAACAGCTTGCAACTGAACGTTCAGGGCAGTCAGGGCGTGTCCTAATGAGTCGTGAATCTCTCGGGCAATCCGGTTGCGTTCTTCGATCGCTGCCATCTCCTCAATGCGCCGCAGAAGCGATCGCTCCTGCTCTAAGGCTTGCAGAAGTTCAGCCTGGGTTTGCTGCAACTGGTGATTTTGTGCTTGCAGTTGCACTTGCAGTCGCCGGATGGTGAGTTGATTTTCAATTCGGGCTAAGACTTCCTCGACTTGATACGGCTTTTGGATGTAGTCCACGCCGCCGCTAGTAAAGGCTTTAACTTTATCGAGTACCTCATCAAGTGCACTGATAAAAATTACTGGAATCTCGCGGGTTCGCTCATCGGCTTTCAGACGAGTACAAACCTCGTAGCCGTCCATATCTGGCATCTTGATGTCGAGCATGATCAGATCGGGTGGAGCAGCTTGTGCGCCCATTAGCGCCATTGCACCATTGATTACACTTCGCACTTTGTAGTCGCGATCGGTCAGCGTAGACGAGAGCAGACGCAGGTTATCCGGCGTGTCGTCAACAATCAGGATATTGCCTTTGGGTACAGTATGGGGGGAGTCCATAGGCATCTCTCAAACTTAGGCTTGAGGTTGACTTAACATCACAATCCGATCAAATCGATAGTGATTAACCATCTCGGTGAGGGCAACAGTTAGGCTAGCATGTTCCGGTGGGATTTGCTGAATAAGCTGAACAATTTGCTCGCCATCGACACAAGTTGCAGCTTGATGAAGTTGTTCTCGCCACAGTGTAGACATCACATCGAGTAGTTCTCGGTTTACTTGGGCTGGCGTTTCCGCTTCGGGGGGCAGGACAAGCGGTTCGTAGAGGTATCGCACACCTAGATAATGCGCCATTTTCTCAAAAAGCTCCTCTTCGCGGAAGGGTTTGCGAACAAAGTCATCGCAGCCTGCCGATAGGGCAACGACGCGTTCTTCCTCAAAGGCGCTGGCAGTCAGGGCAATTATCACCGTCGCTTGCCCTTTTAACTGCGATTTGATGTGTTTACTTGTTTCATAGCCGTCCATTACGGGCATCCGCAAATCCATCCAAATCAGGTGGGGTTCAAACGATTCCCACAGGGCGATCCCTTCTTGACCATTGCTAGCTTGCTGGACTTCAAAGCCGAGTGGCTCTAGCATTTTGATCAACAGTTGGCGATTTTCCCATTTGTCCTCCACCACCAGCAGGCGATAGCGGGGTTGATCGGGCGCTAACCCAATCACTCGCTGATGGCGCTGTTTTGGGGAACCGCCAGCCTCAGTAGCGAGCGCTACCTGCACAGAAAATTGAAACTTGGTTCCTCGCCCGACTTGGGTTTCTAGGGTAATGTCTCCGCCCATCAGCCGCACGAATTCTCGGCTAATCGCCAAACCGAGTCCGGTGCCTTGCTGAGATTTGCGCCCCGTTTCGGTTTGAGCAAAGGCATTAAACAAGGTTTTGACCTCTTCTTTGGCAATGCCTGGTCCTGTGTCTTCCACTTCAAAAAACACAACAGAGGGAAAATTCTCCGTGTCTTCGTGTCTGGGGGTCTGTGTGTCCTGCTTTCTCACTCGCACACTGATGCTACCGACTTGTGTAAATTTCATGGCGTTTGAGAGCAAGTTCATCAAGACTTGGCGTAACTTACTCTCATCGGTTGTTACACATTGAGGGATGTCGCCAAGCCGCTCAATCTTCAACAGCAGACCTTTAGCAGTGGCTTTGGGTTGCCACATTTCTTCTAAGGTGTTGAGCAGGTGATGGAGGTCAAAGCTAGTTTCGTTCAAGCGTGTCCGTCCCGCTTCAATCTTGGACATTTCCAACACGTCGTTTATCAATCCCAGCAAATGCTCGCCGCTGTGCGTAATGGTGTCCAGGTATTCTTGCTGTTGAGAGGTCAAAAGGCGATCGCGCAACAGTAGTTGGGTAAATCCTAAAATAATGTTGAGGGGGGTACGCAGTTCGTGGCTCATGTTTGCTAGAAATTCGCTTTTGACATGGTTGGCGGTTTCTGCGGCTTCCTTTGCCTGCTGCAAGGCAGCAGTTCGCTCGTCTACTTTGATTTCTAGCGTGTGTAAATACTCCTCTAGACGCTCATACAGTCGGGCATTTTCTAAGGAAATGGCGGCTTGGGCGATGAGCAGCTTCAGGACTTCTTTACGATCGCTCGTAAAGGCTCCCGTACTCAGGTTATTCTCCAAGTAAAGAATGCCAATCAGTTTGCCTTGCTTAATCAGGGGAGTACACAGTAGCGATTTGGGATGATGCTGTTGGATATAGGGGTCATTTGTAAAGGTCGGCTCTATCGAAGCATCTTCTAGTACCAGGGTTTCACCTGTGCGTTGTACATAGTGAATGACGGTTACGGGAATATCCGAGTCATTGCCAAGGATTGTCTCTTGCTGTTGGCAATTCCCCTCACCGATATATTGAGCAACGACTACCAGCTTGTCTTCTTCTAGCAAGATCAGAGAACCTTTCTCGGCTCCAGCATTCTCAATTACTACTTGCATTAAGGTTGATAGCAAGCGATCAAGGCGGATTTCTTCCGAAAGTGCTTGAGCGGCTTTCATGACGGCAGAGAGATCCAGATTTGCCAGCGCTCTACCGGAGGTAATCGTGGGTTGATGATGCTCGGTAGGGGAACTGCTGGCGCGATCGCGGTTGAGCAATTGTGGATAGCGATTTTCTAAGTCTTTTACCTTGGCTAAAGCACCCCAACGCTGGTAGCAATAGTGTGCCTCTTTCATATACATAGAGGCGAACTTCTCCCGTCCCCGCGCTAGATAAAACTTGGCGGCTAGCTCATAAGCTAAGGCTTCTTCTTGGATATACTCATTTTCACAAGCTCCAATAATTGCTCGTTCATAAAACTCTTCCGCCTCAAGAATATTCCCCAATACTCTGGCTTTTTCAGCTTCTACTAAATCGTATTTATGCTGGAAATTCATTGGGGCATAATATGCACATTTATGTAGTTTTCCTTGATGAATTCTAATTTTGAAAAGTAGATGTTCTTGTTCTAAAGTAGAGATCGAAGGATATACTGCCAGACACGCTAGAGAACTGTAAAAATGGAATATAGGAACACTTACCTGTGCTATCACACCTTCTAAATACTTCTCGGCAGCAGATGCATTTTTTCGAGCTACTGTGAATTCTCCAAAGAGATAACAGAGGATAAGCTTGTGTATGTAAAGGAAAGGAAGTGCAGTTATATCATTGGTAGACAAATAAAGTGGTAGCCATTTCTCTTCGTTATACACCTCACCGATTAAACGGCAAGGATTTTCAACCCTTCCAAGTAAGTTAAGAACTACCTGCCGATGCATTTGAATATAGCTTGAGGAATGTTTTTGTCCCAGTTGAGCTATGGCGTTACTCCAGAAAGCCATCTCTCGTTCCAGCTCCTTCAGTTCCAGACCACTAAAATATGAATATCGAGCTTTAGTTGTTCCGTTATAGCCGGCAAATACAAAATCTCCGTTTTCTATGCCACTAGAGTATCCCTCTTGGAAAAGTGATAAGGTATCCCTAAGATGGAACTTTCCATGCATGATGCACATTGCAACTGTATGGCATACCTTACTCTTGAGTTCTCTCGCATTCAACCGTTCAACTAGACTTAAACCTAATTGGCCGAATATATAAGCTCCCTCAATATCGTTGGCTACTCCACTTAAGATGATTCCGTAACAAACAAAACTAAAAGCAGAAAAGGAAGCATTGCCATATTTGATCGATAAATTCACCTGTTCGCACACAATCAACGGAAATAGTACTGGCGCAGCTTGATAAACAGGAGAAGTTATATGGGATATGATACTCATGGCTGCTAACTTGTCAGTTTTTGTCATTAGCGGCAGGTTCATCAACTCTTGTAATCTTCTCCCTGCCAAAGCAATCTTTGTTTCCTCTAGTTTTTGCTGAACATCCAACTCGGTGGGCAATTCTGGTAAACTTACTCCCAGTTTCTCCAGCACTTGTAGCCCTGTCTTGACGGCTTCCAGTAGTTTCATTTGGGCCATGCAGGTTTGGATTTTGACCTCATAAACTTTCACTTTGTCTAGAATGGTTTTGGCTTGTTCCAAGACAATCGTTGCCCATTTTTCCATCTCGTTGAAATGACCGCAAAGGTATGCAGCTTCTGCCGCCTCCTCATGCAGAACTAAGCTGAGATCGTATTGATATTGCCAACTATCAGCAGAGAGCAAGGTTATTCCCATCTTTAGATATTTCAATGCTGCCTCGTAAGCGATCGCCGCTTTAGCTTTCTGTCCTGCCAGCAAATTCAACTGCGAGATTGCCTCTCGTTCTGCTTGCTCAAAGACAACTTCAACGCCAAGATTAAGATGATCTACTATCTCAAAAATCTTGTCGGCTAACGTCTCCTGTGTAGTTGAATGCCACAGATTGCGACCAATTTGTAAGTGAACGGCTTGTTTTTGATTCTCATCAATCAAGGCATAAGCCGCTTGCTGAACGCGATCGTGCAAGAATTTGTAATCTTGAATCAACAGTTGCTCATCTAACTCAGAAGTTGGCAAGATGACCCCCAACTGAACCGCCTTGATGAGAACAGGAAACAGTTCAGATGATGACTTTTCACAGATAATCGCCAGGATATTTAAACTAAAATTAGCACCGACACAAGCGGCTAATCGTAATACCTGCTGCGTGGTTGGAGGCAATTTTTCAAGCTTGCCAATCATCAACTCCACAACATTATCAGTGATATTCTGTGCTTCAATTTGAGCCAAATCCCATTGCCAAGCGCGTTGAGCAACATCAAATTCAATCAGGTTTTCTGCGTGCAGAATTTTCAGAAATTGCTCAACAAAGAACGGATTACCTAGCGTTTTTCGCTGCACCAATTCTGCCAACGGTGCGACTGAGGCAGTATCTGTGTGCAAGGTCTCAGCCATCAGTTGGCGAGTATCCTCTAGGGCTAAAGGCGTGAGGGTGATTTGATTGACCGTAACAGCTTTTTTGCGTAACTCAGCCAGCAGCAACATCAACGGGTGATTTGCCTCGACTTCGTTATCTCGATACGCCCCAATTAACAAAAGAGATTCTGTCTCACAGTCGCTCATCATTAACTCAATTAGCTTCAGCGTTGCTGAGTCTACCCATTGCAAATCGTCAAGGAAAATCACCAAAGGATGCTCTGGAGAACAGAACACCCGAATAAACTTCTGGAACACCAAATTAAAACGATTTTGCGCCTCAGTTGCACCAACTTCCGGCACGGGGGGCTGAGAACCGATAATCAGTTCTACTTCGGGAATCACATCTATAATTATTGACGCGATCGCACCTGTCGCCTCCAGAATTTTTTCTCGCCATCTGTTTAGAGATTCCTGTGGTTCCGCCAGGAGTTGCCGCACCAATGATTGAAAAGCACTAACTACAGCCGAATAGGGAATATTACGTCCAAATTGGTCAAATTTTCCGGCAATAAAATAGCCTCTTTTTTGAGTGACAGGTTTATAAATTTCTTGCACTAGGGCTGATTTACCTATCCCTGAATAACCAGCAACTAACATCATTTCGATTTTGTTAGTTGCAAGTTGTCCATTATCCGTTGTTAGTTTTTTCTGACCGCTGACTCGCTCAAATGCTGCTAGTAAGGTAGAAACTTCTGCCTCGCGCCCATAGAGTTTTTGGGGAATTTGAAACTTGTCAGAAATATCTTGAGAGGTCAGGGGAAATTCCGATATGCTTCCCTGACTTTCTAACTGGTTCAAACATTCTTCTAAATCCGCTTTGATTCCGGCTGCACTCTGATATCGCTCCTCGGCATTTTTAGCCATCAATTTGAGCACAATATCAGAAACAATTGAGGGAATCTCTGCTACAAGCTGGTGAGGTGGAACTGGCTGTTTTGCAAGATGACAATGCACCAATTCCAGCACATCATCCGTCACAAATGGCAGTTGCCCCACCAGCAGTTCGTAGAAACTGACTCCCAGCGAATAGAAATCTGTTCGGTAATCTAGCATCCGATTCATCCTCCCGGTTTGCTCTGGGGAGATATAGGCTAAAGTGCCTTCCAGGGCCGTGGGATTGCTGAAACTCGGATTGGTGCGGGCAAATCGGGTGGCAATGCCAAAATCAATGATTTTGACTATCCCGGTAGCCGGATTCAAGATGATGTTATTGGGGTTGATGTCTTTGTGGATTATTTGGGAGGCGTGAATTGAGCCTAAAATTTCTGTCACCTGAATTGCCAGTCGCAGAAATTCTGTCAAGGGCATCGGGCAATACAGTTGTGGCAACTCCTGCCGTAATTTCTCCAAAGACTCTCCACCAAAATCCTCCACAACCATCACCAGCGTTCTTTGATAAGCTTGTTGGCTATAGACCTTAATCACCCCTTCCAGATTTAGAGAGCAGGTAATTTCATATTCCTGCTTGTAGCGGGTCAGTTCTGAGGGACTGGGATAGTCTTGTTGGAGAAGTTTGAGGATAACCGGGGTGTTGTCCGGCTGGCTTGTCCCTCGGTAAACTAGCGAATTGGCGCTTGAGTAAATTTGGGCGTGAACCTCAATGTTAGGCAGAACAAGCATACTGACACCCCAGAGTAATCTTTCACACAGTTTTCTAATTGTGTCTTCTACCAATCAGGAAATACGTTCTCATCTCACCCTTACCTTTTACCGGGATAACACCCCGCTCTTGAAAAAAATACTGAGAGCGTAATCGCTCATAGGTCTGTTCCGTAACTTGAATTGCTCCAACCACTCCATGAGACTCCATGCGTGCCGCTGTATTCACCGTGTCTCCCCAAAGATCATAGCTAAACTTCGCAACGCCAATCACCCCGGCAACAACTGGCCCAGTGTGGATGCCAATGCGAATTTGGAACGGTTCATCTGGCTTGATTTGAAAGCTAGCGATCGCGCTTTGCATATCTAGCGCCATTTGTGCGATCGCTTCGGCATGGTCTGACTTTGGCACTGGCAAACCTCCTGCCACCATGTAGGCATCTCCAATGGTTTTGATTTTCTCTAAACCGTACTGGTATGCCAGTCGATCAAACTCTGAAAAAATTTGATTGAGCAAGCCTACCAGTTTTAGGGGCGAAACGTGAGCGGCAAGCGGTGTAAAGTCTACTAAGTCAGCAAATAGAACTGTTGCCTCATCAAAGCGTTCGGCAAGAGCACCCTGATTCTGCTTGAGCTGCTCTGCGATCACCTCAGGCAAAATATTTAGCAATAAGCTTTCTGACTTTTTTTGTTCTACTCGGAGTGCCTCTTCTACCAAAGTACGCTCTTTAATCTCTTGCTGGAGCTGGGCATTTTGCGCTTTTAGCTGCCGTTGCAAGTTCCGAATAGTCAGTTGATTCTCAATTCGAGCTAGAACCTCTTCAAACTCAAACGGTTTAGTAATGTAGTCCACCCCACCAACCCTAAAGGCTTTGACTTTATCGAGTACCTCATCAAGCGCACTAATAAAAATCACCGGAATCTCGCGAGTTTGCTCATCAGCTTTCAGGTGAGTACAAACCTCGTAACCATCCATATCTGGCATTCTGATGTCAAGCATAATCAGATCGGGTGGGGCGGCTTGTGCGCCCATCAGCGCCATTGCACCATTAATCACGCTCCGTACTTTGTACCCGCGATCGTTTAGCGTAGACGACAGCAGGCGCAGGTTGTCCGGCGTGTCGTCCACAATCAGGATATTGCCTTTGGCGTTAGAGGATGTCACTGTTGAGGTTGAGTTATTGCAACAAGGCAATCGAATCGATAGTGATTAACCAACTCAGCCAATGCCAGAGCCAGAGAATCATGTTCGGGTGGAATCTGACCAATTAATTCTAATACTAGGTCTGCATCCACTTGAGTCGCCGCCTGATGAAGCTGCTCTCGCCATGTCGTAGACATCACCTTCAGCCGTTCTGAGTTGAGCGGATCAGCCGCTTCGGGTTTGGGAGACGCAGGAGAAAGTGATTCGTAAACGTAGCGCACTCCGAGATAGTGAGCCATTTTTTCAAAGATTTCTGCTTCGTGGAAGGGTTTACGCACAAAGTCATCGCAGCCTGCCGATAGCGCCACTACTCGTTCTTCCTCAAAGGCACTTGCCGTTAAGGCAATAACCACCGTTGCTTGTCCTTTTAAGTGTGATTTAATTTGTTTGGTCGCTTCATAACCGTTCAACACAGGCATTCGTAGATCCATCCAGATTAAGTGGGGTTCAAAGCTTTCCCATAGGGCAATTCCTTCTTGTCCATTGATGGCTTCTTGCACCTCAAACCCAATAGGCTCTAGCATTTTTCGTAATAGCTGCCGATTTTCCCACTTGTCTTCGACAATCAGCAGGCGATAGCGTGGTTGCCCGGGTTCTAGCCCAATTACACGTTGATGATGCTTAGGTGTTGAAGTTTCAGAAGCAGAAGCGATCGCTACTGGCACATCAAACCGAAACGTAGTTCCCCGGCCAACCTGGGTTTCTAGCGTCAGGTTGCCACCCATCAGCCGCACAAATTCTCGGCTAATCGCTAGTCCTAGCCCTGTTCCTTGCTGAGATTTGCGCCCCGTTTCGGTTTGAGAAAAGGCATTGAACAAGATTTCGAGTTCGTCTGGGGCAATTCCTGCTCCGGTATCTTCGACTTCAAAGTAAATGGTTATTTGTTCTTGCTCATTGGTTCTTTGTATTGTCATTTGCCCTCCACGGCCAACTAATGACACGCGCAGTGTTACCCTGCCAACTTGAGTAAACTTAATCGCATTTGAGAGCAAGTTCATCAAGATTTGGCGTAACTTACTCTCATCCGTTTGCACATATTGTGGGATATCGGCTTGCTGTTCAACGGTTAACTGAAGTCCCTTGGAAGCCGCTTTCTGCTGCCACATATCCTCTAAAGTGTTGAGCAAATAATAGAGATCGAAGCTAGTTTCATTCAAACGAGCTTGTCCAGCTTCAATCTTGGACATTTCCAACACGTCATTAATCAACTCCAGCAAATGCTCGCCGCTGCGGGCTATGGTACCCAAATAGTCGTGTTGCTGAGAGGTGAGAACGCGATCGCGCTGCAAGAGTTGAGTGAATCCTAAAATAATGTTAAGTGGGGTACGTAGTTCGTGGCTAATGTTTGCCAAAAACTCGCTCTTGGTGCGATTTGCCGCTTCTGCTGCAAGTTTGGCTTGCTGTAGGGCAACTTCGGCTTTCTGTCTCGCTCGTCCAATCGCGATCAGCTCTCCAAACAGTTTCAGATTATTAATATCGGTTTGACTCCAGCTTTTCTGGAAACTAACAACATCAATTCCAATAAACCCTGTCACCCTTTCTTGATAGATTGTGGGCACGACTAGGACAGATTGAATCGACTGATTGATAAATAGCTGCCGCTCTGGGCCATTAGGAATTATATTAATATCGTCCGTATATAATGCTTGTCCAGCCAAAAACTGTTGATGCAAAAATGGATATTCATCAACGCTCGATTCTCTGGCTTCAAGTGTCAGAGGTTGAATATTTTCAGCACACCATTCATAAGCTAACTGACATCTGGTGTGATTGTTATCGTATTCAAAGATAGCTCCTCGTTCTGCACCGATGTAGCGAGCCATCAACTCTAAAACAACTGGAACTGCTGTTTCTCCGTCTCGATCAATAAACTGACGCGAGATTTGGCTGAGTAAGTTATCAAGTTCGGCTCGACGTTGCAGTGCAACTTCTGCTGCTTTGCGATCGCTAATATCTCGTGCTACTCCCACGCAATATAGCACTTTGCCTTCCGCATCCTGTATCGTACCTAAATTGGAGACATACCAGCGCCAACTTCCTTCTTTATGCTGGACGCGATATTCTAATTCAGAAATGGGTTGGTTTGCCTCAACCAGTTTAGTAAATAGCTCCAAGCATCGCTGTCGATCTTCTGGGTGAATTAAGGGGGCAAAGTGCGTTCCGATAATCTCGTTGGGTTGGTGTCCTAAAAAGTTGCTCCAGTTAGGAGAAACATAAGAGAAAATACCTTCTGAGGTAATGATTTTGATAATATCGTTGACGTTCTCAACAGTATTGCGGAACTTGAGTTCACTTTGGCGCAATGCTTCTTCAGCTTGTTTGCGATCGCTGATATCTGCAATCACGCCTTCCATATATCCCGCATCCACATCAAGGCGGGACGAATAAAGCGCCCAAAACAATGTCCCATCGCGTTTGCGAAGCTGAACTTCAAAGTTTTGGAGTTCTCCATAAGTTTGTAGCTGTTCGACGGCTTGTTGGCGTTGATGTAGATCGACGTAGAAGTCTACGGTGCGTTTTATACCGATCACCTCAGTCGGTGAATCAAATCCAAATATGTTGATAAAGCATTGATTGGCATCGAGAATCAAACCATCTTCGATGCGCGTTCGGAAAATTCCCATTTGGGAATTTTCAAAAATGTTACGAAACTTCGCTTCGCTTTCTTGCAGGGCTTCCTCTGCTTGTTTGCGCTTTGTAATGTCAGTACCAACGGATAAAATTTCAACTAACTGACCGCGATCATCTAAAATTGGTTTGTTAGACCAAGTAACCCAAACTCGCTTGCCATCCCGGCAAATATTTTCGTTCTCAACAAGTAGGTAAGACTCAGGATCTTGAAAGACATTGCTAACAAATTGTTTGAGGTCGCGCCCAGAGGTTTCTGTCTGTGGAACGATAGTTTCTAAAAGGGTACGTCCCAAGACTTGGCTCTCTTCATAGCCAAAAAACTTTTGCCCGTAGTCATTCAAGTATCGAATCCGCCCTCGAGCATCGGAGCGCACGATAATCCAATTGGCAGTTTGCACCAGAGTACGATAATTCGTTTCGCTCTGTTGCAATGCTTCCTCTGCTTGTTTGCGCTTTGTGATGTCGTTGCCAACCGATAGAATTTCAACTAACTGTCCCCATTCATTTAGGATGGCTTTATTCGACCAAGTGACCCAAACTCGCGTGCCATCCCGGCAAAGGTTTTCATTCTCCATTCGGAGATAGGACTCAGGATCTTGAAAGAGATTGCTAAGGAATTGCTTGAGATCCCGCCCAGAGGTTTCTGTTTGTGGAACGATAGTTTCTAATAAGGTGCGTCCTAAGATCTCGCTTTCCTCATAGCCAAAAAACGTCTGCCCATAATCGTTCAAATATCGAATCCGCCCTTGAGTATCGAAGCGTATGATGATTGAGTTGGCAGTTTGCACCAGATTACGATACTTCGCTTCGCTTTGGCGCAATGCTTCTTCGGCTTGTTTGCGATCGCTTATATCACGAGCCACCCAAAGCACCGTATTCTCGGATAGGGCAGAGACACTGGCAGAGAACCAGGTTATTTTGCCCTGAATCGGCAAGCTATATTCCACATTAATACCGCGCTGGTTGAGGGGAAGGCTTTCCGGACATTCTAAGATGTAGCGAGAACTCTCTTGCAAGTACAACGCCCGCCGAATGGCATCCACAAATAAATCAGCGGTCTGTTGAGGAAACACTTGATGCACGGTTTTACCAATCCGGTTCAAGCGAGGTTTGTAAGCAAAGGTTGATTGAGTCTCGATGTGTTTCAAGAACTGTCCTTGGACATCAAACACTGTAACCGTATCCGTCATAGCATCAAACATTAAGCGCAGTTCTGCCTCAGATTCTTTCAGGGCTTCCTCTGCTTTTTGCCGATCGGCAATCTCTTGTTGCAATGCCTGAGTTCTCTCGTCTACTTTCGCCTCCAGCGTCTCGGAATAGTCCTCTAGGCGCTCATAGAGTCGAGCATTTTCTAATGCGATTGCAGCTTGAGCCGTGAGAAGTTTGAGTACTTCTAAGCGATCGCTAGTAAAAGCTGCTGTACTCAGGTTATTTTCTAAGTAAAGAATGCCAATTAACTTAGATTGATGAATGATTGGGATACACAGCAGCGATCGACACTGGTGTTGTTGAATGTAGGGATCGGTGGCAAAGGTTGGATGAACCAATGCATCTTCTAGCACCAAAGTTTCGGATGTGCGTTCGACATAGTGAATGACGGCTGCAGGAATACTCAAGCACTCAGTTAGAGCAATCGGTTGCAGGTTGCAGCTTTCATTGCCAACACATTGAGCGGCCACTACTAGCGTCTCTTCTTGCAAAATCAAAGCCCCCTTCTCAGCTCCGGCATTCTCAATCAAAACTTGCATCAGTGAAGCAATTAAGCGATCAAGGCGAATTTCTTCGGAGAGTGCTTGAGCGGCTTTCATTACAGCAGACAGATCGAGAGTTGTCAACGCTCCACTGGAGGTAATCGTGGGTTGGTGATGCTCGGTGGAACTGCTGGCGCGATCGCGGTTGAGCAATTGTGGATAGCGATTTTCTAAGTCTTTAATCTTGGCTAAAGCCCCCCAACGTTGGTAGCAATAGTGTGCCTCTTTCATATACATAGAGGCGAACTTCTCCCGTCCCCGCGCTAGATAAAACTTGGCGGCTAACTCATAAGCTAATGCTTCTTCTTGGATATATTCGTTTTCACAAGCTCCAATAATTGCTCGTTCATAAAACTCTTCGGCTTCAATAATATTCCCTAATACTCTAGCTTTCTCTGCTTCTACCAAATCGTATTTATGCTGAAAATTCATTGGAGCATGATATGCCCATTTCTGCATTTTTTCTTGATTGCCGCTCACCTTGACGAGCAAATCTTCTCGCTCCGAACTAGAGACAGAAGGATATACTGCCAGACGCGCCAGAGAATCATATAAATAGAATATAGGGATATCTAGCGCTCCTGTCACACCCTCCAAATACTGTTCGGCAGAGCTGGCATTTTCTACGGCTTCAGTAAACTCCTCAAACAGATAACAGAGGATAAGCTTATGGCTATAAAGGTAATGAATTGTAGTTCTGTCATTGGTAGCTAAATGAAGGGGCAGTCTTTTCTCTTCGTTGTATACCGCACCTTGTAGGTGGCAGGGATTTTCAACCCTTCCAAGTAAGTTAAGAACTGCTTGGTGATGCATTTGATTCTGAGTTAAAGCATTTTCCTGCCCCAATTGAGCTATGGCATGACTCCAGAAACCAAACTCGCGTTCCAACTCCTTTAGTTCTAGACTACTGAAATATGAATTTTGACCTTTACTCGTTGCGGCATAGCTGGCATATTCAAAATCTCCATTTTCTATGCCGCTAAAGTAAGATTCTTCATAAAGTGATAAACAATCCCTAACATGATGTTTCATATGTAATATGAATTTTGCAATCATACAGTTCGTTTTACACTTTTGCTCTGTATAATTAAACCGATCAATCAGATTTAAAGCCAATTGACCAAATTGATAAGCAGATTCAATATCATTAGCTACCCCATTTAAAATGAGTCCGTAAGCAGCATAAGTAAAAGCAGAAAAGAGAGAGTTACCATGCTCAATCAATAACTTTATCTGTTCGCAGACAATCAGTGGTACCAGTACCGACCCAATTTGATAGGTAGCAGCGCCTATGCTACATAAGATCCGCATAGCTGCCAGTTTGTATTTGTCTGTCATCACAGGCAAGCTAATCAAGTCCTCTATACTCTTCCCCGTCAAAGCAGCTCTTGTTTCTTCCAACTTCTGCTGAATATCCAGATGAGTAGGCAACTTCGGGAAACTCACCCCTAACTGTTCGAGAACTTGTAGCCCTATCTTGATAGCTTCGAGTCTGTTACTCTGCGCGATGCAGGTTAGAATTTTGACCTCATAAACTTTCACTTTGTCCAGAACAGTCTTGGCTTGTTGCAAGACAACCGTTGCCCATTTCTTCATTTCATCGAAGTCACTGCACAAGTATGCAGCTTCTGCCGCTTCCTCATGCAGAACTAGGCTGAGATCGTATTGATGTTGCCAACTATCAACCGTTAGCAATTTTATCCCCGTAGTCAGATATCTCAATGCGGCATCATAAGCTGTTGCCGCTTTCGCTTTCTGTCCTGCCAGCAAATTCAACTGCGAGATCGCCTCTCGTTCGGCTTGCTCAAAAACAAGTTCAACGCCCAGGTTAAGATGATCTATTATCTCAAAAACCTTGTCTGCTAACGTCTCGTGTGTAGTCGAATGCCAGAGATTGCGACCAATTTGTAAGTGAACCGCTTGCTTTTGATTTGCGTCAATTAAAGCATACGCCGCTTGCTGAACGCGATCGTGCAAGAATTTGTAATCTTCAATCAACAGTTGCTCATCTAACTCAGAAGTTGGCAAGATGACCCCTAGCTTAACCGCCTTGATGAGATCAGCAAACAGTTCATCGGCTGATTTTTCACAAACGATCGCCAGGATATTTAAACTGAAATTAGTACCAACACAAGCGGCTAAACGTAGTACCTGCTGTGTGATGGGGGGCAATTGTTTCAGTTTGCCAATCATTAACTCCACAACATTATCGGTGATATTTTGTACTTCAATTTGAGACAAATTCCATTGCCATTCCCCTATCCCCTGAAGTCCCCCCTTACTAAGGAGGGTGGGAGATTGAGGGGGAATAAACTCAATTAAATTTTCTGTATGCAAAGTTTGCAGAAATTGCTCGACAAAGAAGGGATTGCCCAGCGTTTTTCGCTGCACCAATTCTGCCAACGGTGCAACTGAGGCAGTATCTGTGTGCAATGTCTCAGCTATCAGTTGGCGAGTATCCTCTAGAGCTAAAGGTGTGAGGGTGATTTGATTGACCGTAACGCCTTTGTTGCGTAACTCAGCCAGCAGCAACATCAACGGGTGATTTGCATCGACTTCGTTATCTCTATACGCCCCAATTAACAACAGAGATTGTGTCTCGCTATCGCTCATCATCAACTCGATTAACTTCAGCGTTGCATTATCTACCCATTGCAGATCGTCAAGGAAAATTACCAAAGGATGCTGTGGAGAGCAGAACACCCGAATGAACTTCTGAAATACCAATTTAAAGCGATTTTGCGCTTCCGTTGCCCCGATTTCTGGCACGGGGGGTTGAGTGCCGATAATCAGTTCCACTTCCGGAATGACATCTATAATGATTTGAGCGATCGCACCTGTAGCTACCAGGATTTTTTCTCTCCATCGTTGCAGAGACTCTTCTGGTTCCGCCAACAGTTGCCGCACTAAAGATTGAAAGGCACTAACTACAGCCGAATAGGGAATATTGCGCCCAAACTGGTCAAATTTCCCGGCAATGAAATACCCTCGCTTTTGGGTAACAGGTTTATAAATTTCTTGCACCAGGGCTGACTTGCCAATTCCAGAATAGCCAGCAACGAGCATCATTTCGATTTTGGGCTTAGAAGTAGTAATTATATTCTCCTTCTCTTCTCCTGCTACTCTCTCAAATGCGGTTAGTAAGATATTAACTTCAGCCTCTCGTCCGTACAGCTTTTGCGGAATTTGAAACTTATCAGAAATATCTTGAGTTCCTAATTGAAACTCTTCAATTCGACCTGTTGTATCTAACTGCAATAGACACTCTTCTAAATCCGCTTTGATTCCAACCGCACTCTGATATCTCTCTTCGGCATTTTTTGCCATCAACTTCACAATAATATCAGAAACAATCAGAGGAATTGCTGCATTCACCTCACATGGTGGAACTGGCTGTTTGGCAAGATGACAATGCACCAATTCCAGCACATCCTCCGTCACAAATGGTAGTTGCCCCACCAGCAGTTCATAAAAAGTGACTCCCAGCGAGTAGAAATCTGTCCGGTAATCGAGCATCCGATTCATTCTCCCGGTTTGCTCTGGGGAGATATAGGCTAAAGTGCCTTCCAGGGCCGTGGGATTGCTGAAACTCGGATTGGTGCGGGCAAATCGGGTGGCAATGCCAAAATCAATGATTTTGACTATCCCGGTAGCCGGATTTAAGATGATGTTATTGGGGTTGATGTCTTTATGGATGAGCTGGGCGGCGTGAATTGAGCCTAAAATTTCTGTCACTTGAATGGCTAGACGCAGAAATTCGGCTAACGGCATCGGGCAATATAATTCTGGCAAGTCGTGGCGCAGTTTCTCCAAAGACTCGCCGCCAAAATCCTCCACAACCATGACCAGCGTTCTTTGATAGACTTGCTGACTATAAACCTTAATTACGCCTTGGAGATTCAGAGAGCGGGTAATTTCATATTCTTGCTTGTAGCGGGTCAGTTCTGAAGGAGTGGGATAGTCTTGTTTGAGGAGTTTGAGGATAACCGGGGTGTGGTCCGGCTGGCTTGTCCCTCGGTAAACTAGCGAATTGGCGCTTGAGTAAATTTGGGCGTGAACCTCAATGTTAGGCAGAACAAGCATACTGACACCCGATAGTTAATTTTCAAAGACAAGAGTGCACAATCAACCGGACTTAACGCCTATTGTTCAAGCCTACATTCCGCCCCCTCAATTGTCACAGGGGAAGTTACAAAGAGTAGAAGTGAATCGCTGCTCAAAATTTTAATTATAAATACTAAATTTTACGCCTTTAACGGTTCACGCGAGTGATCGATTTGGCTCCTCCCTCGGAGAGCCCTCGCCGTCTGGAAACGGGATCGTGTGTTCTTTCTTGTGGCCACGGCCGGTTAGTCGTAAGGAAAGTTAAAGGATCGAAGTCTAGAGAGTCAGCGAAGCATCAACTAGCTTGTTTTCATAAGCGTGTAACAGACTTGCGTCAAGATTACTTGCACAAATTAGACAATATATGGGGCTGGACTTTATATGATTAGGTGCGCTCGCACCTAATCCCTTCAACTTATCGCCCCTAAAAGAGGTATAACCCGATGATTTATTTGCCAATTACAATCGCCCAGATAAAAGAGCGATCGCCCTTGCAAAAAAAAGAGCGATCGCCTTTCCATGCAATCTATGTTATGTTCGAGAGTAAATATAAAAGAGTTCGCGCTTTGATTATTTGGCTCTCGGGAACTTACGGTGATATCTTTATCTAATTAGAAAAGCAAGCTAATACACGAGATCGAAAGTTGTCAAAATTAGAAAAGCCATATCCTTGTCGCATAATCAACTTAATTCGATTATTTATCCCTGACATCACTCCACTTGTGGTGCGATTAAGAAAGTAGTTACAAATTCCTTCAAAATGATTGACAATTGTCGAAGCTGATTCTTTGAAAAAGAGCGACGCATAATTCAGCCAAGTCTTAAACTTTTCCTGCGCCATTTTGACGGTCATATGGGTTTCGTATATTTCTCGAAACTCTTCTTTCATCTCATAAGCAATTCTTAAACATTCTGATTTTTTAAAGGTGAGTTCCCACCTGTGAATTTGCTCTAAATTAAGGTTGCTTCGATTACTCAACAATAAATATTTACGGCCTCTATCTGTAATTCCTATTGCTCTACGCAACTTATTCAAGTCTTGATTAACTGCTTTCATCACGTGAAAACGGTCAATAACAACTTGGGCATATGGAAATACTTGTTCTATCATTTTTGGAAATCCTCCCCACATATCAACACTCACTTCCTCAACTTTTTCTCGAACCTCAAACGGCTGTTGTATAAGGATTTTCACTATATCTTGTTGACGGTGAGAGTCAATCATTTCAATCAAATTACCACCTTCAATGTCACTAACAACAGTTACGAAACTTCCTTTTCCTTTTCTCATACTTATCTCATCTATACTCACTCGCGAGTGCTGACTCCCAACAGCTTTTTTTTTACAGGAATGGACATGAGCAAAAATACCTTTAATTTCGTCATAACTCAATCCTTCTTCTCGCCCAATTTGTTCCATGCTCGACTGTTGAACACGTGCATAAATATTTTGTTCGTATCGTTGAGTAGGCCGTCTTTTTGGGTTCAAAAATTCTAATTTTTCTGTAATGTAACGTTGACAACTAGGGCAGTAAAACTGCCGACGAGGCACTTGTAAATACACACTCGCGACCGAAAACTGACAAATCCCTGGCTAATATAGGTCAATTTTGATGCAGTTTTTCTGTATAATTATTACAGTGAGGACAAACTATTCCTGACGCTACAACACGAGCGGCGAAAGTAAATTTGTCCTTCAATTTGAGTGCAAGTTTCAACCTTGACTCCAGGCAAGTCTAATAAATAGTCTAAATGAAAGGTCATCACTCTAACTGTATTGGTTGATCTATTTTACACCATAAACTCAGGAGAGCCAACCTGACCGTGGCTTCTTTATCGGCTACTTGCAGTTTGCTCATTAAACTATGCTCCTTTGATTGAATAGGTACGGGTTCTGGTGCAAATGCTTCCGGCTGTGGTGGTTTTGCGGTGGGCAATAAAGCGAACGGTGGTGGTGGTGTTGCGGGCAATAAAGCGAACGGTGTTAGTGATGCTGTGGGCGTTGGTGCTGGTGATACAACGAATGGTGTTGGTGGTGATGCAGCTTCCTTTGTACCGAAAACAAATTCTTCGATCGCGCTGCCTAGCGGTTTGCGTTTCTTGGTGCTCATGTCAACGCTCCCATGATTTCCTTAAACAGTCGGCTGTACTCTTTGCCAGAATATGAGGCAGGTTGGTCGCCTAAATCCCACACCGTAGCTGCTTAACCCGAAGAATCAGCGATCGCTGGTTTTTGGTGAATGACCGATTTGAACACGGCTTGATGGTGGGTGTAAGTTTTCCCAACAGCTCTATTGCTTCGGTTTTTAGCTTTGTCCCCTTTACCGCACGGCAAGCGAAACATCACCGCTTGGGGCGATCCAAGTCTCACCGATTGAGCTTGTTTGATGAGTCTCACCGCATCGGCGGCTGATTGTACGTCGATACCACTCGGCTGCATCGGCATCACGGCTAAAAAGAGCTTTGGCGGGGCGATCGGCTGCTCAACCGATCTCGCTAAAAAATCTTCAATGGGTTCTATAGTTTGAGGTATCTCCCATCGTACTCATCGAGAGAAGCTCTATGGTTGCTCTACCGGGTATTGCTATTCTCAGCAAAATTTACGAAAGTTCTAATTCTCTAGTGTATCGGGGCATCAGCGTCCAAGACGATCGAGCGCTCGTCATAAAAATGCTCAAACAAGATTATCCATCTCCTCAAGAATTAATCCGCTACAAACAGGAATATAAAATTACCCGTTCTCTCAACCTGCAAGGAGTCGTCAAGGCATACAGTCAGCAGGACTATCAACGCACACTCATCATTTTCTTAGAAGACTTTGGCGGAGAGTCCCTAGAGCAATGGAGGCACAAGCGTCCAGAGAACTTCTGCCCGATGCCCTTATCCACGTTTCTGGGGCTAGCGATCGACATCACAGATATTCTCGGCAAAATCCATGCCGCCAATGTCATCCATAAGGATATCAACCCTGGAAACATTGTTTTGAATCCAGATACTGGTGTTGTTAAAATTATTGACTTCGGAATTGCTACCCAATTTAACCGCACGAATCCAACCTTCAAAAGCCCTCATGTTCTAGAAGGAACCCTCGCCTACCTCTCTCCTGAGCAAACCGGGCGTATGAACCGTTTCCTCGATTACCGCACCGATTTTTACTCGCTTGGTGTGACGTTCTACGAGCTTTCAACTGGACATCTGCCGTTTCCCACAACAGACACCCTTGAGCTAGTTCATTGTCATATTGCCAAACAGCCTATTCCACCTCACGAACTGAAGGTAACGATTCCCAAACCCGTTTCAGATATTATTTTGAAACTGATGGCGAAAAATGCTGAAGAGCGTTATCAAAGTGCTTGGGGAATCAAAGCCGATTTAGAAACCTGTCTTCGTCAGTTCGCAGAAACAGGTCAAATTGACACCATTCAACTGGCGCTTCAAGACGTTTCGGATCAGGTTCAAATTCCCCAAAAACTATATGGACGAGAACAGGAAGTTGCACTGTTATTAGCAGCTTTCGTTCGCGTAGGATGTCCAGAGTACAATTGCGTCGCTGCTTTACCCAACAATACAGAAACAAAATTCAAAGTCGAAATGATGTTGGTATCTGGCTATGCTGGAATTGGCAAATCAGCGTTAGTCCAGGAAATCCATAAACCAATCACCCAAAAGCGCGGCTATTTCATCTCTGGTAAATTTGATCAATTTGAGCGCAATATTCCCTACAGCGCGATCGCCCATGCCCTACAAAAATTGATGCAACAACTGCTGGGTGAACCCGACGAACAGTTGCAACAGTGGCGATCGCAGCTGCTCACCACCTTGGGAAACAACGGACAAATCATCATTGATGTCATCCCTGAAGTTGAGTTAATTATTGGCACGCAGCCCCCTGTACCGGAAGTTGGAGCAACGGAAGCTCAAAATCGTTTTAATCGAGTCTTTCAGCAGTTTGTGCGAGTATTTTGCTCAAAGGAACATCCACTGGCTATATTTTTAGATGATTTGCAATGGGCAGATATCGCGACGCTCAGACTGCTTGAGTTAATGATGCTCGATGAGCAAACCCAATTCTTATTCTTAATTGGAGCCTATCGAGATAATGAAGTAAATCCAACACACCCATTAGTATTAACCTTTGAGAGACTGCGAAAACAAGGGGCAGTGCTTCAGGAGATTGTCCTGGCACCGTTAACGCTGGAGCCGTTAAACCAGTTGATTGCCGAGACGCTACATCAGGATGCTGACTCCGGTCGTGCCTTAGCGCAGTTGGTGCTGTGTAAAACTGAGGGTAATCCTTTCTTTGCCAACGAATTTTTGAGAATACTGTATAGCGAAAATTTGTTGACCTTTGATGCACACAAGTTAAGCTGGCAGTATAACATTGCTCAGATTCAAGCCCAAAATATCACCGATAATGTGGTAGATTTGATGCTGAGCAAGTTGAAGAAACTGCCAGAGGCAACACAGCAAATTCTCCGTTTAGCTGCTTGTGTCGGGGCTGAATTTGACTTAGATACATTATCAATTGTTTGTGAGAAATCCCCTAAAACGCTTTTTTTGGATTTATTGGTAGCCATACAAGGCGGATTAATTCAACCCCTCTCTGAATTAGATGAGGACTTGTTAGTTCAAAACTATAAATTTTTGCACGATCGCGTACAGCAAGCGGCATACGCCCTAATTGATGAGTCGCAGAAACAAGTAGTTCATCTCCAGATTGGTCGCAATTTACTTGAAAAAACCTTGCCAGAGCGACTATCAAACCGGTTGTTTGAAATTGTGGATCATCTCAATCATGGAATTGAGCTTATCTCCGATCAAAATGAATGCAATGAAATTGCCAGATTGAATTTAATGGCAGGTCAGAAAGCAAAAGGGGCGATCGCTTACATGATTGCTAAAAAATATTTAGCGACAGGAAGAGAATGGCTGGCAGCGTCTAGCTGGCAAACAGACTATGACTTGACCTTAGACTTATTTTCAGAAACAACAGAAGTAACGTACTTATGTGGCGAGTTTGAAGATGTAGAACAGTGGGCAGGAGCCGTTCTACAAGAGGCTAAAACGGTTCTCGATATCGTGAAAGCTTACAAAGCCAAAATCCAAACCAGCATGGCACAAAGTGAGCACTTGAAAGCAATTAATACTGCGTTGCAAGTTTTGCGGCAACTGGGAATTAGTTTTCCCGAAGAACCCAGTCAGGCAGATATTTGGCTTGAACTAGACACAATTACATCCTACTTTCGTGAGAAACCAATTAAGGATTTGAGCCATTTGCCGGAGATGACCGAGCCAGAGAAATTGGCGGCGATGCAAATCCTATCTAGCGTCATGATTGCTGCTTATAGCACTGCTCCTGCTTTAATGGCTCTACTTGTATTTAAACAAGTCAACTTGTCCATCCAATATGGCAATGCCTCTGAGTCTCCTTTTGCGTATGCCAACTTAGGGTTAGTTCTTTGCGGAACCGTCGAAGACATTGAGTCTGGTTACCAATTTGGACAACTGGCTTTGAGTCTGTTAACACAACTTCCTACCCATGTATTCAGAGCTAGAATATTGATGGTCGTAAATACCTTCATCATCCATTGGAAAGAACATGGAAGAGTTTTATTGCAGCCATTATTAGAAAGCTATCAAAGTGCAGTAGAAACTGGAGATTTAGAGTTTGCCGCGTATTGCGCTCATAATTACTGTATGCAATCCTTCGTAATCGGAAAGGGACTCCTAGAAACTAATCGTGATATGACCGAATACAGTGAAATAATGCGTCAGTTCAAACAAGGAGTGCCACTTACTTTAAATCAAGTATTTCAGCAATCCGTTTTAAATTTGATGGGACGTTCAGTCAATCCATGCCGTCTAATTGGCGAATCCTACAACGAGGAGAGCGGATTGCCAGAACATGGAGCAGTTAACGATGGAAATGGTGTCTTTGTTGCCTATTTAAACAAACTTATCCTATGCTATCTATTTTCTGAGTACACTCGGGCCTTTGAAGCCTTAATCGTAGCGGAACGTTATTTGGTCTGCGCCACAGCCTCGCCTCTCGTCCCCCTGTACTACCTCTATACTTCTCTGGTAAAGCTTGCAAC
Organism: Microcoleus sp. Pol12B3; assembly: GCF_036701355.1. NCBI lineage: Bacteria > Bacillati > Cyanobacteriota > Cyanophyceae > Oscillatoriales > Microcoleaceae > Microcoleus > Microcoleus sp. Pol12B3. Next base: position 4,741 of record NZ_JAUBQS010000070.1, on the reverse strand, counting down.
CTATTCCGAAAGCAGTGCTCAAACACAAATAGAAAGCCTAGATGAAATTACGGAAAACCTAAAAAAAATGGAACAGTGGGCACATTACGCCCCTATGAATTATTTGCATAAATGTCATTTGCTACAGGCAGAGAAAGCACGAGTTTTAGGTCAATTACTTGAGGCAGAAGAGTTCTATGAACAAGCCATTCAAGGGGCTAGAGACAATGAGTATATTCAAGAAGAAGCATTAGCCTATGAATTAGCTGCTAAATTTTACCTATATCGGGGTAGAGAAAAGTTTGCCCAAACCTATATGAAAGAAGCTCACTACTGCTATGAACGCTGGGGAGCAATGGCAAAGCTCAAAGATTTAGAAACTCGCTATCCACAACTATTCCCTCAGCCGTCGGGCATGGCTGACCTATCAAACCACACAACTTCTAAAACCACCTCTAATAGTTCAGGCATCGCTTTCGATTTAGCTGCGGTGATAAAAGCATCACAAGCGATCGCTAGTGAAATTGAACTAGAGCAGTTGCTCAATTCCTTGATGAAGATTTTAATCGAAAATGCTGGTGCACAAACCGGATTCCTGATTTTGGAAAACGCCAAACAATGGGTCATTGAAGCTTGTGGTGAACTAAATGACGGTGATGGTGAAAATGTCTATGCTACACAAGTGCTGCAATCGCTCTCAACTGCCAATCGCCTTCCCGAATCAATTATTAATTATGTAATTCGTACTCAAGAATGTATCATCTTAAATGATGCAGTTCATCAAGGCAATTTTATCAATGACCCATACATTCAGCACAATAAAACTCAATCAATCTTATGTTTACCGCTTCTAAATCAAAGTAAGCTGGTTGGCGTGTTGTATCTTGAAAATCAATTAGCGACTGGGGCATTTACACCAGAGCGATCGCAAGTTTTAAGCCTGTTATCCACCCAAGCAGCGATCGCGATTGAAAATGCTAGGCTCTACTCAGAGCTACGCGCTAGCGAAAGTAGAATGAAACAGTTTCTAGAAGCGGTTCCGGTAGGCATTGGAGTATTGGATGGGGCTGGTCGCGTTTACTACGTCAATCAACGGGGAATTCAGCTAACGGGTAAAGGGATTGATCCTTCTGTGGCACCAGAACAAATCCCAGAGGTTTATCAATTTTATTTGGCGGGAACAGATCAAAACTATCCAACTGAGAAACTACCAGTTATTCGAGCATTGAGCGGCGAATGCACAACGGTTGACGATTTGGAGATTCACCAAAACGACAAAATCATTCCAGTTGAGGCGTGGGGAACTCCAATATTTGACGAACAGGGCAAGGTAGCTTATGCGATCGTCGCCTTTCAAGATATCACAGAGCGGAAACAAGCAGAACGCCTCTTAGCCAATTACAACCGCACTCTAGAGGAGCAGGTAGCCCAACGAACTGCAGCTTTACAGCAAAGCGAAGCAGAACTACGCCATCGAGAACAGGAATTACGACTGATCACCGACGCTCTACCGGCTCTGGTCAGCTATGTGGATGCCAATCAACGCTATCAATTTATCAACCGCACCTATGAGGTTTGGTTTAACCGTAGTCAAGATGAGATTCTGGGCAAGTACGTTCATGAACTCCTGGGTCAGACCGTGTATCAAATTGTTGAGCCGTATATCAATCAAGCGTTTGAAGGGCAAACTGTAACCTTGGAAGCAGAAATTCCCTTTTCACTGGGCAAAAAGTCCATAAGTGCTACCCTGATTCCCGATTTTGATTGCAATGCTCAAGTGATAGGATTCTACAGTCTAATCACAGACATTAGCGACCAAAAACGCGCTGAAGAAGCCTCAATTCTCGAAGAACGCAACCGCATGGCACGAGAAATTCACGATACGCTGGCGCAGTCATTCACGGGTATTATCATTCACGCTAGAACTGCTGCTAACAAGATAACAGTAGACCCAGAAAAAGCTCAGACTCATCTGGCTCAAGTCCAGAACTTAGCCAAAACTGGACTCTCAGAGGCACGTCGCTCTGTAGAGGCGCTACGCCGTCCCTACTTGTTAGAAAATAGTGATTTGCTCAGCGCTTTCAAACATCTGACAAGGCAGCTAGAATCATCTGGTATAACAATTATGTGTGAAGCCATCGGTATCCCCTATTCGCTACCCTCTGAGGTGGAGAATAATCTGCTCAGGATTGGACAGGAAGCATTAACAAATGCACTGAAGTACGCAACAGCAACTGAAATTCGCGTTGAACTGATATATCAGTCCGCGCAGTGCATATTACGAATCAAGGATGATGGACAGGGATTTACCATCGATCGTTCTTCTAGTTACAATGGCTTTGGTTTATTAGGGATGTCAGAACGTGCCGATCGCATTGGGGCACAACTCCAGATCCAGAGTACCCCTGGACAAGGAACAGAAATCGCGGTGTTCGTAAATCAGCAGGAAAAACCATCATGAGTCAATCTAATGCCATTCGTGTTCTGGTTGTAGACGATCACCCAGTTGTGCGTCAGGGCTTGGTCGCGATGCTGGAAGAAGCACCAGATATCCTTGTTGTTGGACAAGCTGGAAATGGTCAGGAGGCACTCACTGTCTTTCGTCAAGAACAGCCAGATGCAACTTTGATGGACTTGCGAATGCCCCAGATGGATGGAGTCGCTGCGATTACTGCCATCTGCACCGAGTTTCCTGCTGCTCGGATTATCGTATTGACGACATACGAGGGCGATGAAGACATTTATCAGGGGTTACGGGCAGGAGCCAAAGGATATTTACTCAAAGATGCTGAGCCAGAAGAATTGCTATCTGCGATTCGTGCAGTTCAAAAAGGACAGAAGCACATTCCACCCCGCGTCGGTGCCAAACTCCTGGAGCGGATGACGAGTCCAGAATTGAGCGATCGCGAGTTAGAGGTACTTCAACTCATTACAACGGGTAAGAGTACCCAAGTTATTAGCAAGGCTCTACATATTACTGAACGCACTGTCAACTTTCATATCAATCATATTTTAAGTAAGTTGGGTGTAGAGGATCGCACTCAAGCGGTGATCGTTGCATTAAGGCGGGGCATTGTTAGCTTGTAGCGTCATACCTGTCAAATTTGTCAGGTTATCATCTGCATAATTTATCAGCTTATCTTCTGAGGTTTTTCTCAGCGACAAAATCGACTTAACTCTCTAAATTGAGAGTATGCAACAGATAACACAGAGGTATTGATTTACCGAATTTTGAAAGATGTTTTATAGCAATCATCTGTCTCTACCTGCTGCACTCCTTTCCTAAGAGGTGTCAATGAGTCTCGGTGATTATTATAATCGGTTGCTTGTGCCAATTTCTGAACAAGATCATATTCAGGGATTGGTGAGCGCTTCAGTGGCACTCGTTAAATATGGTGACTATCAATGTCCCATTTGTGGCGAAGCTCACCAATTAATCAAGGCGATGCAGCAAGAGTTCAACGACTTGTGCTTTGTATTTCGCCACTTTCCACAGCCGCAAATACATCCTTATGCCCAACGCGCAGCCGAAGCGGCCACATCGGCCGCCGCCCAAGGTCAGTTTTGGCAGATGCATGATATTTTGTTCACTCATCAACAAGAGTTAGGAAACGATCATCTTGTGGAGTACGCCAATAATCTAGGACTTGATATTCCCCAATTTCTGCAAGATATATCCAGTCAAGTACATATCAATCGCATCAATCAAGATATCGAAAGTGGATTAAACAGTGGAGTAACGGCTGCCCCAGCACTGTTTATTAATGGGATTAGATATACCAGTCGTTGGAACATTGAGGAATTGATGGCAGCTATTATCACTGCGAGTAATTAATGTTCTTGGCTCTCATCTCTAAATAATATTTCGCTGAGGATAGTTTGATGACATCTATTTCCTTGCTCTATAAAGATGATTATAAGTGGAATTTAGTTGCCAGCCGAAGTAGACTTCTTGGGGTATTGTCATGTTAACTACGCACTAATTGTTGTTTTACAATCGTCACGTAGGTGCTTTTAAAAGCTTCTACTTTCTTTTTTATAACCTCGATAGCGCTAAAAAGATCGCGACTGTAGTAAACCAGAATACAGGCAAATTATGGTAGTAAAAAATTAACTTTTAGTCCGTGACTTCCGAAGCTATTCCAGAAATAAGAGGGTAAGCAGCTATGCAAAGAAAGACCTGTTTTGAAAGTAAAGGTTTAAAGTGTTCCGTCACGTTTTACACTCCAGATAAAATCGCATCCGGCGATCGCTGTCCGGCCATTGTTATGGCTCACGGAATTGGCTTAACTAAAGAGATGGGACTGCCGCAGTTCGCTGAGTTCTTCTCTCAAGCCGGTTTCGCCGTTTCGCTGTTCGATTATCGCTACCAGGGTGCCAGTGAGGGAGAACCTCGTGGGCAAATGCTTCCTACCGAGCAGCATGAGGACTTTCGCAATGCGATCACCTGGACTCAACTACAAAGCGAAGTTGATCCCGATCGCATCGGTCTGTGGGGCTTCTCCTATAGCGGCGGTCACGCGCTGCATCTGGCCGCATTTGATCGGCGTGTGAAAGCGATCGTGGCACAGATGCCTACGGTGAATGCGTTTATCATCTCCCGCCGCGTGGCCTCCCCACTTGAACTCGAAGAACTCACGAAGATAGTTTCACTTGACCGGATCAAACGGTATCAAACCGGAGAGGTGATACCATTTTTTTAAAGATGTGATAGACTTGTGTAAAAAGTAAAGGAGAGAATTACAATGTCTGGTCGTCCTCA